>CAYPHN010000169.1:0-7618 GCA_964410265.1 uncultured Flavobacteriaceae bacterium
AAGTTACTTAAATCTGTATTTTTTATTTTACCCTGCAAACCAAATGATTTATCAGAAAATCGTCTATAATTATCAATTAAACTTTCAGTATTTTCAATATCATATAAAATCACATTAATATTACTTGCATCAATACCTAAATTTTCACTTAGCTTCTTGGTAAAATCGTATGCTCTAAACAGATTTACATCGGCAACAATACCCACATTTTGAATTTTACTTACCTTTTTATTATCTGAATTTTTCGCAAGTTTTAACTGCTTCTTTATATAAGTATAAGCCGTATTACTCTTAAAATTTAATATACCCATTTAAATAATTTATGCCAACAAAATTATATAAAATATTTCTACTATTTGTTGTTTAATTATTATTAAACATATTCTTAAATTCTTGTAAAAAAAATAACAAGTAAATATGAAATTATAATTTTAACTAATTGAACTCGTAATAAAGTATAAAACTAAAACAATTTTAAAATACTTATAATTTTATCTTCGTCCATGTAAGAATGAGCTCCCAAGAAAATATCAGTATTATCTTGATTAATTTTTCTAGCTGTAAAATGAATGTGTTGAATTCCTGTTTCGGTAATTTCAAAAGCGTTTGATGCATTTATACCACTACCGGCCATAATTTGAATTTTATTCCCGTAATTATTCTGTAGAAACTTTATAACATCCAGTCCTTCTATTGCTTTACTCTTTAATCCTGAAGTTAATAATCTGTCAAAATTAAAATTAATTATTTTATTAATAGCTGATTTATAATCTTTTACAAGATCAAATGCTCTGTGAAAAGTAACTTCCAAATTTAGTGATTTTGCAAATACTACCAACTCCTCATTCAAATCTGATACTTTATTATCTTTATTCAAAATTCCAAATACTACACCTTGGGCTCCGGCATTTTTCACCATTATAATATCAGTTTTCATCAAGGTCACATCTTCTTCATTATAATCAAATCCACCTTCTTTATGCCTAATCATTACATGAATTTCTACCTTAGAAATTGCCACACATTGCTCAATCAATCCTAAACTAGGGGTTAATCCACCAACAGATAGTGCGGCACATAACTCTACTCTTTTAAAACCATATTTATTGGCGGCCCTAACCCCATCCAAAGAATCAGTACATAATTCAAAATTCATAATAAGATCAAGTTTTAGTCCATATTTTCGATAAAAATAATTGTTTTTGGTAAAAGGAATGGCTTAAGTTTAAAAAATAAGCTTTAATTAATTAACACTTCATCTGCAAATATCCATGAAGTTTGTCCGGCTGCATGATGCCAATAAGGTGGTGTTTTCATGTTTTCACCCACAACTTTGATATACCTTGCTTCTACTTCCAAAAAATTAAGGTCAAAATATCTGATGTCATTCACCTTACTTGTTTTAACCAGTGGCTTATCATTTTTAACTTGTCCAAGCTGGGTAAAGCGCTTACCATCCTTTGCATAAGCATAAGTAACACTTAATGGGAAAAATACTACATGATTGGTAACCTGTAGAAATGCGGTAGAGATAGAACTTATTTTTTGGATGGATCCCAGATCGATGATAACTTCCATATTATTACCATCAAATCCCAACCAATTGGCATAAAAACTATTACCACCTAAAGCACCATCTGTCAACACTTGTGAATCTTCCTTTGCATATTTTTTTGGCTTTGTCAATAAGGTCACTTTTTTACCTTTTGCTTTATTGGGTTTGGTTGCTACCAACAATGAGTTTTTATAATTCTTAACATAATCATTTACAGTAAAACGCATCTCATTCATTAAAGTGATATTTGCTTTTTTGGTCGTACGATAAAAATTATCTAATTTTTGAACTATAAACGGATTTACAATTTTTTTTCCATTCACATCATCTATTGTTAATGCATAATGTTTCGATAAATATTTTCTGGCAGCTTCCAATACGGAAAAATCTATACCCAATCTAGCCTCTTTCACTCTTTGCAAAACTTCTGGTTTTTGGGCAACTGCTTTTTCTGCTTCATCAAAAAAACCGGAATAGATACCCAATAATTTCGAACTTAAATAAGACGCAAATGCCTGAGAAGGGTCACCATATAAAAACAAGAAAAAATCTGGATCTTCTTTTAATCTTTTGTGGATAAGATCGATATATTTTTTGATGTAAATTCCTGCTTCCTGATAATATCCATTGGTGAATTCTGTAATTAAAGCATCCACATTTTCATCTGGATTCCATAACAACTTAGCCATCAAATAAGATCGTAGTTCAAACAATTCACTCGGATTATTACTGTGTTGTTCAAAAACCCATTTTGCATGATTATCTCTAAAAAACTGAATATTAGGCTGTAAAGTATGAGTATTAGGAAAGGGGGCTAAAAAATTAGTGAATTGCGTTGTATAATCCCATATTCTAATATTATCTGTCAAAGCATTCCAACCTCTTATATCATCCGCAAAATCTGTACAGTTTTCTGTAATTGGGGCACTGCGATCACATTCTATAGAGCAAAGTGTGATCAAAACATTTTTAGCCGGTTTTGTTTTAGAAGGCTTACGTGTATACTGATAAGCTAAGGTTGAAATTGTTTTATCAGGAAATTCAGCAGCTATTCGATTAACAAATCGAATCATTGTACCTGCAGGACCTCCTTCTACCTCATCTATTTTCATACAGTTATTATCTTCACAGTATTGTTGGTTGTCATTCTGACTTACCGAAATAACCTTAGCATCAGGAAATTGTTTAAAAAAAGATCTAACAGAATCTCTAACAATATTATAAACAGCTTCGTTGGTTAAACAAGGTTGGGTTGGAATACGTTTTCCATTTCGCAATGCAAAATACTCAGGATGTTCTTTAAAATACTTTTCTTCCGGAAGAAATTTACGAAAACTATGCACTTTGGCAGTAGGAACATAGTTGGGGAATGCCTCGGTGGTAACTTTTAGTTTATCCGCAAAAGCAGAATTTTCATAAAACAGACGCGAATGAACCGTTCTTGTTGTAATATCTGGTTTGTATGCATATTGTAGATTTTTATCTAATCTTATCGATTTTAAATTGGGAATATCTTCAACATTCGGGGTATACCATTTGCAATGCAAGTATTTTTCTAAAAATACATAAACTGCATTTTTAGTCGCTTCAGCTGATCCACCACCTATCACTAAATTTTCGCCTTCTGTTCTAATTATTATTTCATCTTTGTCTACATCGAGTTTTTTTACAAAAATTTTGTTCTTTTTTTTGTCTTGCTTATTTTCATTGACAACAGGTATTTTTACTGTTGTAATTTTTTCTAAATAGTTTTGCAATTCTAAGGCAGCATCTTTTTCTTTTTTATCTGCCTTATCTCTAGTTAATATTTCATATTCAGAAACGCCATTGTCAACCAAAATAATTTTATTCGTGTTATTACAGGCATAAAATCCTAGGACAACAAATAAGATCCAAATAGTTATTTTTTTGTTCAAATAAATCATGAGTTACAATTATCAATTAATAATAAACTTTGTTTTAATCCAATCCACTGAATTTCCGCCAACCATTACTTCAAATTCACCGGGTTCAACAACTCTTTTCATTTCTCGATTCCAGATAGCAAGTTCATCTGATGTTAATTGAAAAGAAATTGTTTTAGTTTCTCCCTTTTTAATTTGAATTCTTTTAAAACCTTTTAGAGTTTTTCGCGGCGTGGTTACAGAGCTATACAAGTCATTTATATACAGTTGTACTACTTCTTCTCCGTCAAAATTTCCAACGTTTTCAACATCAACACTCACTTTTACAATTCCATTTTCTTTGTAAAAATTGGTAATTTTTAAATTACTATAAGCAAATTTTGTATAACTCAAACCAAACCCGAAAGGATATAAGGGCGTATCTTTTTCACTCACATAGCGATGTATCGTCGAAGGTTTCTGATTATAATAGAAAGGTAACTGCCCTACCGATCTAGGAACCGTAATGGGTAACCTCCCTGCCGGATTATAGTTACCAAACAACACATCGGCAACAGCAGTACCACCTGCTTCCCCGGGAAACCATGCTTCTAAAATAGCAGGTACATTCTCATCGATCCAATTGATTGATAACGGACGTCCATTTAACAGCACACAAACCACCGGAGTTCCGGTTTCCTGAATAGCTTGGATCAATGCAACTTGATTTCCTTTCAGGTCGAGTGTTGCCACATCTCTGTTCTCTTCAACCAGCTCCCTTGACTCTCCCAATACAACAATAGCAATATCAGCTCTTTTTGCGATTTCTACTGCCGGATCCAGATCTACTTTATGATAGTCCCATCGTAAATGTGCTCTGGCACCCCATTGACCTTCAAATGTTTCCAGACGAATTTTGTATTTTTTACCCCCATCTAGATGTATTGGTTTTTTTTCAATAATAGCACCTTTATTCCAGCTGTCAATAAAAAGTTCATCATCTATCCATAATCTAATTCCATCATCTGTACTTAATCCAATCCAGCCATCAAATGATTTTTTTGGAATGAGATAGCCTGTCCATCTAACAGAGAAAAAATCTTCTCCAATTCCATCAACAGGAAACCATGGCCAGTCAAATTCAACTTTCTTATCCATTCTTACTACATCTGGTTTTCCTTCCAATTTCGTATTATTAAAATACTCTCCTTTTAATCCAGGTGTTTTACCATCAGGCATCAATAAGAATTCTGAGGAGATGGCTTCTCCTTTATCAATCAAATTAACCCCTTTTTCATAAAAAACTTTGATCTCAGAGCCAGCAGCTTTTCTAATTCCTTCTAATACGGTTACTCCTGTCTTTTTTCTTACAGAATACCCTCCAAGTCTGAAGGCATCTGCATTAGGTCCAATCACAGCAATGGATTTGATTTCCTTTTTCAATGGTAAAACATTATTTTCATTCTTTAACAAAATAATGGATTTTCTACCTGCTTCCAATGCAATATTCTGATGCTCCTGAGAATGAAACCTCTCGTCAATCCATTTTTGTTGTGTATAAGGGTCTTCAAATAATCCCAATAAAAATTTCAGGCGCAAAACACCACCTGCAGCTCTGTCAATATCACTCATCGGGATTTTATTTTCTTTTACCAGTTCCATAATGGTATTCTGCCAGAATTCATAGGTAAAATCATAGAATTGCATATCAATTCCTGCTGTGACTGACTGTCGGATTGTTTCCTTAGGAGAATCAGCTGCGTAATGTGTTGTTTGAATATATCTAATAGCTCCAAGATCAGAAATCGCTATTCCTTTAAAGCCCCATTCCTTACGCAAAACATCCGTTAACAGCCATTTATTTGCTGCACAGGGAATACCATCCAGTTCGGTATAGGCGACCATGGTTCCCAAAGCACCACCCTTAACAAAAGCCTTTTCAAAAACCGGTAAAAAATCTTCTCGGGCCGTTCTTTCCCCTACCAGAATAGGAGAAGAATTACTTCCTGTTTGTGGCACACTGTGTACAGCAAAATGTTTGGGTTCAGAAATCATGGATCTATTAGAAGCAAGCGTATCTCCCTGTACTCCAGTAATCATTGCAAGACCAATCTCACCTGCCAGATAAGTATCTTCACTAAAAGTCTCAGCAACCCTGCCCCAGCGTGGTTCACGACCTATTCCTAATACTGGCCCCAAACCATAATGTACACCATGTGCCCTGCCTTCTGTACCAATCACCTGACCAATTCTTTTCATTAGATTTGTATCCCACGTAGATCCCAGTCCAATACTCATTGGAAATGCTGTTCCTCCTTCCCCTGTATAACCATGAAGCATTTCACACATAATTAGTGCAGGAATTCCCCACCTATTATGCTCAATTACATAACTTTGTAGATCATTAATCATTTTAGCCGATTGGGGATAAATATCATGTATAGCACCTACACCAAGTTTTCCTATTGTGTTTTTAGTTTTATTTGCAGAAAAATTTTCTTTATTTTTAAATTCACCTCCACGGTACATATCCATTTGGCGGACTTTTTCTTCTAAAGACATTCTATTGAGCAAATCTTTTACGCGCTCTTCAACTGTTAATTTTGCATTTTGATATGGATATTTTACTTTTTGTGCATTTCCATTGCATAAAGAAAATATTACAATTATAAATGTTAAAATATTTTTTTTCATACTAATTCTTCTTTCTAATTCTGTTTAATTCATCTTCTAATGCTTTTACCTTTTCAGGGTATTTATTGGCGACATTATTTTTTTGACCAATATCATCCTTTAAGTTATACAACTGAATAACTGTATCTCTACCTGTTTCAATATTTACAAATTTGTTGGTCATTTTAGCGCCTTTATGAGGCGGTATTAAAACCCATTCCGCTTGACGGAAAGCTGTAATATTATTTTGTCCAAGCACCAAATTATCTCTTCCTTTTTCTGATTTACCCAAAAAGGCGTCCAAAATATTTTCGCTATCTATGGTTTTATTTTCTTGCTTTGTCAATGCCGCAAAAGAAGCTGTAAAATCTATCTGACAAACCAAAGCATCTGAAACTCCCGGTTCAATGGTTCCCTTCCACCTCACCATAAAAGGAACATGTGTGCCCGCATCAAACAAACTGTATTTACCGCCTCTTAATTTTCCATTTGGCGTATGATTTCCAATTTTTGTTACCGCCTCATCCTGATAACCATCATCTAAAACTGGTCCGTTATCACTGGTAAAAATTATTATGGTGTTTTCTGATAAATTCAAATTTTCTAAATGATCTAATAACTGACCAACCTCCCAATCTGCCTCTAAAATCACGTCACCTCTAGGGCCCAAACCAGACTTACCAGTAAATCGTGGGTGGGGTACTCTTGGAACATGCGGTTGGTGTAAGGCATAAAATAAAAAGAACGGTTGTTCTTTATTATGACTTACAAAATTTTTAGCCTCCAATAAAAAATTATCACCCATATTCTCATCAATAAACAAAGCATTTTTACCTCCTTTCATAAAACCAATACGAGAAATTCCGTTGTGAATACTCATATCATGACCATGACTTGGATGCATTTTTAACAATTCCGGATTTTCTTTACCTGTTGGTTCTCCTTCAAAATTATTTTTATAACTAACCGTAATGGGATCATTGGGATCCAAATGGTCTATTTTGTGATTTTTAACATATACGGAAGGTACCCTATCATTTGTAGAAGCCATGATATACGAATAATCAAATCCTATTTCAAGTGGTCCCGGTTTAATTTCAGCATTCCAATCTAAATCTTGGCCACCCAAGCCTAAGTGCCATTTACCAACAACTCCTGTATAGTACCCGGCATCATGCAACATAGATGGTAAGGTTTGTTTTCCTAGATCAAATAATAATGGCGCATTACCGGGTAAAATTTTAGCGTTACTCTTTCGAAATGGATAAATACCTGATAATAAGGCAAATCTACTCGGCGTACAGGTTGGTGAAGTTGCATAGCCATTGGTAAATTTTAATCCTTCATTAGCAATACGATCTATATTTGGCGTCAACAATTCGGTAGATCCATAACTACTCACATCGCCAATACCCAGATCATCGGCATAGATAATGATGATATTTGGTTTTTGATTTTGAGCTATTTTTTCCTTTTTTTCTTTACAGGAAATCAATACACTAAAAAC
>CAYPHN010000170.1:0-7612 GCA_964410265.1 uncultured Flavobacteriaceae bacterium
TTAAACTCCTTTGTGTCTGTGTAAATAATCAAATCATCTCGTTGAAAAGCTTCGGCTATTTGTTCTTTAGAAATGGATTTTAATTTTTTTATTGCGACCGCATGCGGCGAATAAAATACAACCGCTTCATCAGCAGCATCTAATGCATTTTGATATAAATTTAAAAATTCAGCATTCAAACTACTATAGGTATGCAATTCTAAACAAGCCAAAACCCGTTTATCAGTATATTGCTCTTTTACAGCATTGGTAGTTGCTTTTACTTTAGAAGGTGAATGCGCAAAATCTTTAAAAATGACTGAAGTTTTACCTTCTGCTAATTTTTCCAATCTTTTACTTGCTCCCTTAAATGATGCAATAGCTTCATAAAATTCTTCTTCAGACACACCAATACTCAAACAGATCAATTTGGCTCCGGCAAGATTTTGTAAATTATGTTTTCCAAATATCTCTAGTGGAATACCTCCTTCTGAAGTCTCTAAAACTACTTGACCATTTTCAATCCTGTATAGTGGTGTTTGATATGCTTGTTTTTTGATGGTATTTGATGTTGTTTCAGCAATCATTTTCACTTCACTCTCTTCTTCATTATAGATCAAAATACCTCCAACAACCATAGTTTCTAAAAATATTTTAAACTGATCAACATAGTTTTTATAAGTTGGGAAGACATTCATATGATCCCAGGCAATTCCGCTAAGTAAAGCTATATTTGCTTTGTACAAATGAAATTTAGGTCGTAGGTCAATAGGTGATGATAAATACTCATCTCCTTCAATAATCATAAACTCATTTTCTTTGGTTAAATGCACCATACGATCAAATCCATCTAACTGAGCACCAACCATATAATCCACTTTAATATCGTGATAATTTAATACATGCAATATCATTGAAGTTATGGTAGTTTTACCATGTGACCCGCCTATAACAACTCGGGTTTTGTTCTTCGCATGTTCATATAAAAACTCAGGATAAGAATAAATTTTTAAACCCAATTCTTGCGCTTTAAGCAATTCTGGATTATCAGCTTTTGCATGCATACCTAAAACAATAGCATCTATATCTTTATTTATCTTTTCAGGAAACCAACCCATTTCTTTAGGCAACAACCCTTGTGCTTCTAAACGAGATTTTGACGGTTCAAAAATAGCATCGTCGCTTCCGGTAATGAAGTCTCCTTTTGCTTGCAAGGCTAAAGCCAAATTGTGCATGGCACTACCGCCAATGGATATAAAGTGTATGTTCATTTATTTAATTTTATTCAAATTTAACCATCTAAATTTTCACGTTTCTCTAAAAATAATTCATCATTTAAATACCTACAAGGTTTTTAAAACCTTGTAGGATAATTTATCAATTCAATTTAAAATGTAATCCATTCTCTTGCAGTGACTCAATCAATTCATTTGAAATATTAATTTTTGTGGACCTACTTGGCATTTCTAGTTTTAATTTTTCTTTGGCATCAAAAACTACAAAATTCAAATTATGCTTCCCTTTATGTTTTTTAATTACTGAATCCATTTTTTGGATATGCTCTTCATTTAAAGTCTTTATATCTAAATTAATGGTAATCTTTTTTGCCATTTTGCTCAATACATCTTGTAACTGCTGAATGGCTGTAATATAAATTCTTACATCGCCATTTTGCCATGGTCTGCGCATAACAGTTTTTAGATATAAAAATGTATTCGGAATTAAATAATGTCTAAATTTTAAATAATCTTCATTGAATAATTTAAATTCATACGACTCTGTATAATCTTCAAAAACAAATAAGCCCCAAGGTTTACCATTTTTTGTCACCCTGTGTTGTACTTCGGAAATGATTCCTGCAAAGCTCAGCTCGGTTCCTTCTAATTTATCAATATTTTGTAACATATCAATTTTACCATTACAAAAATATTTGATCTCGGTTTTAAAATCATCCAACGGATGTCCAGAAATATAAATACCAATCATTTCTTTTTCTTTCGACAATTTTTCCATGACATTCCATGGTGGACAAGGCGGAATTACAGGTTCATCAAACTGCACTTCTGATGCTTCTCCAAACAAAGACACTTGGGCAGAATTCTTACTTTCTTGAAATTTATTTCCAAAACGAATTGCTTTCTCAATAAAGGTGAGTCCTTTTTCATCTAAAGCGTAATATTGTTCTCTTTGTGTATCTTGAAATGAGTCAAACCCACCAGCCAAAACCAAGCCATCAAAAGCCCTTTTATTTGCAGCTCGTAAGTCTACCCGTTTGGTTACATCAAAAATAGATGTATAATCGCCATTTTCTTTTCGCTCCTCAACAATGGCTTTTACAGCACTTCCTCCAACACCTCTTATAGCTCCCATACCGAACCGAATTGCGCCTTTTTTATTTACGGAAAATTTATAAAATGATTCATTAATATCCGGACCTAAAACTTCAATTCCGGATCGTTTACACTCCTCCATAAAAAAGCTTACTTGCTTGATGTCGCTCATGTTATTACTCAAAACAGAAGCCATATATTCGGCCGGATAATGTGCTTTTAAATATGCCGTTTGATAAGCAATAAATGCATAACAGGTAGAATGTGATTTGTTAAAAGCATAGGCAGCAAATGCCTCCCAATCTTTCCAAATTTTTTCTAAAATATCTTCGGGGTGACCATTCTTTTTACCTCCTTCAATAAAAAGGGGTTTTAATTTCTCAAGTAAAGCAAATATTTTTTTTCCCATTGCTTTACGCAACATATCGGCTTCACCTTTGGTAAAACCTGCTAATTTTTGCGACAAAAGCATCACTTGCTCTTGGTACACTGTGATACCATAGGTTTCTTTCAAATAACCCTCCATGTCCGGAAGGTCATATTCTATATCCTCTCGTCCGTGTTTACGATCAATAAACGAAGGTATATACTCCATTGGCCCTGGTCTATACAAGGCATTCATAGCAATAAGATCTGCAAATTCAGTTGGTTTTAAAGCCTTCATATGCTTTTGCATTCCTGCAGATTCATATTGAAAAATTCCTACCGTTTCACCTCTTTGAAACAGACCATACGTTTCTTCATCATCCAAAGGAAAATCATCAGGAATCAATTCCACACCGTGCAATGCTTTTACAATCTTAACCGTATCTTTAATGAGCGTTAACGTTTTTAAACCCAAAAAATCCATTTTCAATAAACCGGCATCTTCTACAACACCATTATCGAATTGAGTAACATACATGTCGGTTCCTTTTGCGGTTGCCACCGGAACTAAATTCGTAATATCCTCAGGGGTAATAATTACTCCACAAGCATGCGTACCTGTATTTCTTACGGTACCTTCTAAGGCTCTTGCCTGATTGATGGTTTCAGCTTCTAAACCACTACTTTCAGCAATTCCTTTTAAAATATTTACATTTTCAAGCTCTTCACTTCGCAGCCCTTTTACTTTGGCTTTACTCTTATCATCATCGCCAAAAATATTTTTTAATTTTATTAACGGAATCAGTTTGGCAATTCTATCGGCATCCGGTAAGGGTAAATCTAAAACTCTCGCAGTATCTCGTATAGACGATTTTGCTGCCATGGTACCATAAGTTATGATTTGAGCTACCTGACTCGCACCGTATTTATTGATAACATAATCAATAACTCGCTGCCTGCCTTCATCATCAAAATCAATATCAATATCAGGTAGAGAAACCCTATCTGGATTTAAAAATCGTTCAAATAGCAAATCGTATTTTATGGGGTCGATATTGGTAATTCCCAAACAATAAGCAACGGCCGAACCTGCAGCGGAACCTCTACCAGGACCTACCGAAACATCCATTTTTCTGGCTTCATTGATAAAATCTTCAACGATTAAAAAATAACCAGGATACCCTGTTTTTTCAATAATCATCAATTCAAAATCAATGCGCTCCTTGATTTCTTCCGATAATTCCGGGTATCTACTTTTAGCGCCTTCAAAGGTCAAGTATTTTAAATATGCATTCTCCCCTCTTTTACCTCCATCTTCTTCGTCTTCAGCAATATAAAATCTTTTTGGCATATCAAATTTAGGCAACAACACATCACGAGCCAATTGATATATTTCTATTTTATCTACAATTTCTTGAATATTTATAATAGATTCAGGAATATTTTGAAATAGAGTTTTCATATCATCCTGACTCTTAAAATAATATTCGTCATTTGGCAAGCCATATCTAAAACCTCGTCCGCGTCCTTTAGGCGTATCTAATTTTTCACCATCTTTTACGCATAGTAAAATATCATGTGCTATAGAATCTTTTTTATCTATATAAAAAGTATTGTTGGTGGCTATTAATTTAACATCATGTTTTTTTGAAAAATTTATAATTACCTCATTAACATGCTGTTCATTTTCCTGTTGGTGGTCATTTAGTTCTAAATAAAAATCATCCCCAAATTCTTCCTTCCACCAAAGCAATGCATCTTCTGCTTGTTTTTCACCAATGTTTAATATTTTATTTGGAATTTCTCCATTGATATTACCACTCAAAACAATAATACCTTCTTTGTATTTCTTTACAAGGTCTTTATCAATTCTCGGTATATAATAAAAGCCGTCAACATAGGCTATCGATGCCATTTTAGCCAAGTTATGATAACCTTTTTTATTCTTTGCCAGTAAAACCATTTGATAACCATTGTCTTTAGTTGATTTATCTAAGTGGTTTTCACATGTATTAAATTCACAACCAACAATTGGCTTTATAATATTGTCTTCATTGTTTTTGTTGTGATTTAAAATTTCTTTTACAAAAACAAAGGCCCCCATCATATTACCTGTATCGGTTAGAGCAACAGCGGGCATTTTATCTTTAATTGCAGCTTCAACCAAGTTGGCGACACTTGAAGTGGATTGTAATATCGAGAATTGAGAATGGTTGTGTAAATGAACAAATTTCGCTTTTGCCAATACAGATTTGTTGACGTCATCAACCTCAACTACTGCACCTTGCGATTTCTTATCGCGTTCTTTTAATTTTTTACTTTCCTTTTTTAAATTTTTATGTTTTAAACCAAGTAAATTAACCTGACTAGAATTTTTTGATAAGTAATTTCTAAAATAAGTATCATTAACCTGTAAATCGCTTATTGTATAATTTTGAATTCTTATTAATTCTAAAAAACAACGTGTAGTAGCTTCAACATCAGCAGTTGCATTGTGTGCTTCTGCAAAAGGCTGGTTAAATAATTTTTGATGTAATTCCGTTAAAGTTGGCAACTTAAATTTACCATATCTACCTCCAGGAATTTGACATAAAAGCGCTGTTTTTTCTGTACAGGTATCTAAAATTGGCAAATTATTTAAGTCCGTTGCAACATCCAATCTATGGAATTCACAACCCATAATGTTCAAATCAAATTTGACATTCTGCCCAACTACAAATTTTGTTTTTGATAGAGCTTCATTGAATAAAACCAATGCCTCCGCCAAAGATATTCCTTGTTTATCGGCTAATTGTGTTGAAATACCGTGAATCTGTTCGGCATCATAGGGTATATTAAAGCCTTCAGGTTTTATTAAAAAGTCTTGATTTTCAACAAGTAGACCCATATCATCATGTAATTGCCAAGCAATTTGAATGCATCTGGGCCAATTATCTGTATCGGTAATTGGTGCCTTCCATTTTTTGGGTAAACCTGTAGTTTCTGTATCAAAAATCAAATACATGGAATCGTCTTTATTTGAATAAAATTAAAAGCTTAAAAATAAGGAAATAGCTAGTTTAAATTTGCTGACAGAAACTATTTTTATCAACAAAATGATTGGAACAAATCAAATAAAAAAAATCGTTCTTTCTAATTATTTACACCCATTCAACAACGGTTATTAATCCATTGATATTTATAGGAGCGATCTAAAAAAGAAAGTGATTTTGAAATGTATAAAGCGCTTAATAATATCTAGCTTAATAATTTTCTAACCTTTTCTACATCTTCTGCGGTATCCACAGGCACAGAAATATCTCTTGTGATTGCTACTTTTATTTTATTGCCATTTTCTAACCAGCGTAATTGTTCTAATTTTTCATGATTCTCCAAATTTGTTTGTGTCAAATTGGCGAATTCTTTTAAAGTATCTGGTGTAAACCCGTACATACCAACATGTTTATAAAATGTATGATTTTTACTCCAAACCTCTTTTTTTTCATCGCGAAGGGCAGGAATTACAGACCTACTAAAATATAAGGCATTATAATTTTTGTCAAATACTACAAAAACTCCTAAATTCAAATCTTCATTTTTTAAAGTAGGGATAACCAAAGTGGCCATTTTAGTTTCTGGAGATTCAAAACAAAATACCAATGCTTTTATTTGTTTAGGTGCTAATAATGGTTCGTCTCCCTGTATATTTAAAATAACATCAAATTGAATATCAGATTGTCTTTTAAAAACTTCGTAGGCTTCTAAACATCGATTGGTACCTGTTGTATGATTTGGGGAAGTCATAACCACATTGCCACCAAACTTTTTAACAGCATCCTCAATCCGTACATCATCGGTAGCGATCAAAACATGTTCCAATGCCTTATTTGCCTGTTCATAAACTCTTTGAATCATAGTTTTTCCACATAAATCTACCAAAGGTTTTCCTTCTAACCTTACTGATGCAAATCGCGCCGGAATAATTCCTAAAATATTCATTCTACTTATTTTATCTAATTGCAAAGATAAATGTTTTATTAGTTTGATTTGTATATCAATAATAAGATTTTTTCTTTCGAAGAACCTTCTAAAAAAATTACTAAACAAATTTGAGATAAACGGTTTACAATCAAAAAAATATTGTTAATTTTGCGCCCTACTTCGAGAAAGTAGAATTTATATTAATTATAACTTAGGTCGAGTACCTAAAAATTTAAACAATTATGTCAGTAAAAATTAGATTACAAAGACACGGACGAAAAGGCAAGCCATTTTATTGGGTGGTTGCTGCTGATGCTCGTTCAAAACGTGATGGTAGATCATTAGAAAAAATAGGAACTTACAATCCTAACACCAACCCAGCAACTATTGAATTAGATGTTGATGCTGCGGTAAAATGGTTACAAAATGGTGCACAACCTACAGATACAGCAAGAGCTATTTTATCTTACAAAGGTGCATTACTTAAAAATCATTTGGCAGGTGGTGTTAAAAAAGGTGCTTTAACTGAAGAACAAGCGGATGCAAAATTCCAAACTTGGTTAGATGAAAAAACTGCAAAAGTTTCTGAAAGAGAAAATACACTAGCAAAAACGCAAGAAGAAGTTAATACTAAAGCATTTGAAGCTGAAAAAGAAGTAAATGCTAAACGTAAAGCTTCTGCTGATGAAGCTGAAAATGAAGCGATTAAAGCTGCTGCCGATGCAAAAGCTGCTAAGGATGCTGCAAATGCTCCTGAAGTAGTTGAAGAAGCTCCTCAAACCATTGAAGATGCTGCAGAAGAAGCTAAAGAAGAAGGAAAATAATAAATCTATTTTCTATAAAAATCGAAAACCTGATATTTATTTATCAGGTTTTTTTGTTTTGATATCCTATTAATTAAGGGCGCCTCTATTAACTCCTTAGCATTAAAATTTTTAGAGCTTTCCTTAGACGATTCAAAATTTTTAAAGTAATAT
>CAYPHN010000171.1:0-7235 GCA_964410265.1 uncultured Flavobacteriaceae bacterium
CATACTGTTGAAAAGAACAACCCGGCATTAAAAGGCGCACTGCCCGATAATTATTTTTCACGTTTAAATATGGATGTAAGTAAGCTTTCTGCTTTACTAGATACCATCAATAATATTGACACACTTAAAGACAAACAACAAGATATTGTAGGTAGAGTTTATGAGTATTTTTTAAGCAAGTTCGCTTTGGCTGAGGGTAAAGGGAAAGGTGAGTTTTACACGCCAAAAAGTATTGTAAACTTGATTGCAAATATGATTGAACCCTACAAAGGTAAAATCTACGACCCTGCTTGTGGCTCCGGGGGAATGTTTGTACAAAGCATGAAATTTATTGACAGCCATCATGGTAATAAAAAAGATATTTCCATTTACGGACAAGAATATACTTCTACTACCTATAAACTGGCAAAAATGAATCTGGCTATTCGTGGTATTTCTGCAAATTTAGGGAAAGTTCCAGCCGATACTTTTGCAAAAGATCAGCACAAAGATTTAAAAGCCGATTTTATCATGGCAAACCCCCCTTTTAACCAAAAGGACTGGCGTGCCGAAAACGAATTGACCGATGACCCTCGTTGGCAAGGCTATGATGTACCACCAAAATCTAATGCCAATTATGCATGGATCTTAAATATGGTTTCTAAACTGTCTGTAAATGGTATTGCAGGTTTTATTTTGGCAAACGGTGCTTTATCTGGTGGTGGTACAGAGTATGAAATACGTAAAAAACTGATTGAAAATAATTTGGTGGAAGCTATTCTTATTTTACCAAGAAGTATGTTTTACACCACAGATATTAGTGTGACACTTTGGATAATCAACAATAATAAAAAGGAAAGAATCATTATCCAAAACGAAGAAACAAAGAATTACAGAAACCGTGAAGAAGAAATTCTTTTTATGGATTTACGCCAAAAGGGAGTTCCTTTTGAAAAGAAGTTTACACAGTTTTCTGATACTAATATTTCTGAAATAACTGGGACTTATCACAATTGGCAATTACAAAATAACAATTATAAAGATATACCTGAGTTCTGTTATTCGGCTAGCAAAGAAGAGGTTGTTAAAAAGGATTACTCTTTAGTACCCAGTAAATACATTGAGTTTGTAAACCGCGATGAAAATATTGATTTTGACACCAAAATGAAAAGCTTACAAACTGAATTTGCTGAATTATTAAAAACAGAAGAACAAACTAAAACAGAGTTATTAAGTGTATTTAAGGAGCTTGGCTATGAAATCGAATTATAAAAGGCTAGGTAATTACATACAGGCTATAAATATCCGAAACAAGGAACTAAAAGTAGAAAGGCTTTTGGGTGTGAGTATTAAAAAGGTCTTGATGCCTTCCATCGCAAATACAGTAGGGACAAATATGAAAACCTACAAAATAATAAAGAAAAACCAATTTGCTTATGGTTCAGTAACCTCAAGAAACGGTGATAAAATATCCATAGCATTATTAGAGGATTTTGATGAGGTAATTATCTCTCAAGCCTATGCTGTATTTGAGGTTATTAATAAAAATGAACTGAACCATGAATATTTAATGATGTGGTTTAGAAGACCTGAATTTGATCGCTACGCTCGTTTTATGTCTCATGGTTCTGCAAGAGAAACTTTTGATTGGGACGAAATGCTAGAAGTTGAACTCCCCATCCCCTCCATAGAAAAACAAAACGAAATTGTAAAAGAATATAACACCGTAGTTAACCGTATAAAGCTAAATGAGCAACTCAATAAAAAACTAGAAGAAACCGCCCAAGCCATTTATAAACATTGGTTTGTAGATTTTGAGTTTCCTAATGAAGATGGAAAACCATACAAATCTTCTGGAGGGAAAATGGTTTTTAATGAAGAGTTGGAGAAGGAGATTCCTGAGGGTTGGGGAAATGGTAAAGTTGGAAATTTTATTAGATATAATTATGCTTCATACAGCAAAGAAGATAATTATACTTCAATTGAGTACTTAGATACGAGCAGTATTACGAACAATAAAATTAAAGAATTACAGACTCTAATTATAGGAGTTGATACTATCCCAAGTAGAGCCAAACGAAGAGTTGCTCATAATGATATTGTGTACTCAACCGTTCGACCTAACCTTAGACATTTTGGTATAATTAAACAACCTGCTGATAATATGCTTGTGTCAACTGGATTTATGGTAATTCAAAGTATTAAAGCAAACATAAGTAATGAATTAATCTATATGTGGCTAACTAATGAGAAAGTTATAGAATATTTACATTCAAAAGCGGAAATGAGTGTTTCGACTTATCCTTCAATTAAGCCAGAAGACATAGAAGATATTGACGTTATAATTCCAAATAATAAATGCCTATTAAACAAAATTCAAAAATCCCTTTCTCCGATATTTAATTCTCAATGGGAAAGAAATAATGAGAATAAAAGTTTGTATAAATTGGAGGATTTATTGCTTTCAAAAATGTCAAAGGTTGAATTAGATAAGGAAGTTAAAGTATGAGAGAAGAAACGATAAAGTAATTATGCAAAAATATCAAAATAAATATCGCATAGCATCGGCAAGGTTAAAAGGATACAATTACGGCAATGCCGGTTTGTATTTTATAACCATTTGCACGGCAAATCGCGAACATTATTTTGGAAAAATCATTGATGGAAAAATGCATTTATCAAATATTGGTGTTTTGGCAGATGTATTTTGGTATGAAATAAAAAATCATACAAAAAATATGGTATTGCACCAATTTGTGGTAATGCCAAACCATATTCATGGGATTTTGGAAATTGTGAAAAACATTGGTAACAATGATAATGTTGGTAATGACGTTGATGGTAGGGACGTTGCATGCAACGTCCCTACGACGACGACGGAAACAAAAACAAAAAACGAACAAATGTCCAAAATATCACCAAAATCGGGTACAATCGGTCGAATTATTGGTTCATACAAAGGTGCGGTAACAAAACATGCCAATCGTTTAGAATTACAATTTAATTGGCAATCAAGATTTTATGATCATATTATTCGAAATGAAAGATCCTTAGAACGAATTCAATCCTATATTATCAATAACCCTACAAATTGGGTTAAGGATAAATTTAATACAGAGGATACCTAATGAAAAATAATCCACTTATAATATATCAAACCGAAGACGGAAAAGTTAAAATAGAAACTCATTTTGAGAATGAGACTGTGTGGTTAAATATTAACCAAATAGCAGAATTGTTTCAAAAATCCCGTTCGACTATTAACGAGCACATTCTTAATATTTATAAAGAACAAGAGCTTGAAAAAGAACCAACAATAAGAAAAATCGGAAATTCCGATTTTTCTACCAAACCTACTAATTTTTACAATCTCGATATGGTTATTTCGGTAGGTTACAGGGTAAAATCGCACAGAGGTGTACATTTTAAAAAATGGGCAACCGCACTTATCAAAGAGTATTTGATAAAAGGTTTTGCAATGAACGATGAACTGCTAAAAGAAGCAGGAGGCGGAAATTACTTTGATGAGCTTTTGGCTCGTATCCGAGATATTCGTTCATCTGAAAAAGTGTTTTGGCGTAAAGTTTTAGATGTTTATGCAACAAGTATTGATTACGACCCAAAAACGGAACAATCTATATTGGTGTTTAAAACCATATAAAATAAAATGCACTGGGCAAGTCACGGTGAAACAGCAGCCGAAACTGTTTATAAACGAGTAGATTCATCAAAAGAACATATCGGGCTAACAAATTTTAAAGGCGAAATACTAACAAAAAAGGAAGTTGAAATTGCTAAAAATTATCTTGCAAAAGATGAATTGAATATTTTAAACAGAATGGTAACGGCATTTTTGGAAATTGCAGAAATCCAAGCATTAGACCGTACGCCAATGTATATGGCAGATTAGATTAAGCAGTTAGATATTTTCCTGAAAATGACCAATAAAAATATTTTACAACATTCAGGAACTATCAGCCATCAAAAAGCAATAGAAAAAGCTCACGGTGAATATGAAATTTATAAAGAAAAAATAAAGAATAGAATTACACAAGTTGAAAAGGATTTTATAAAGCAATTGGATAATAAAACTAAAGGCTTAAAGAAATAGCTTAACTATTACCATAAAAGGTATGGATAAAACGGAAATAAAGGAGTTGGGTAATGCAATTATGACTTTACAGCTTGAAGCTGTAACACAAACGCTGCTGATTTGGAAACCAGAAGCTGAAAGAATAATTGATACAAATAGCAGGGATATTAACGCTATTGAACACACTTTAGATGCTCTTTGTGAAGTTGCTTTTGATGATGAAGTATTGATTGTTTTTAAAAAATTATGCCGCTATTATTACGATATAGACCCACAAGCCACAGCAGAACAAATTCAATTTTATAGAGAAATGTGGGATAATGATGATGAAAATATTAATTTGCAAAAATGAAAACAGAAACCAATCGTATAGAATACAAACAAAAACTTACCAAAGCATTAGATTTAGAAAAAGAAGTAATTGCTTTTTTAAATTACCATGAGGGAGGTTTTATATACATCGGTATCGATAAACATGGAGCTGTTGTAGGGGTTGCTGATATGGATGGCGATATGCTTAAAATAAAAGATAGGTTAAAAAATAACATACTACCATCATGTATGGGTTTATTTGATGTACGTTCTGATAATAAAGAGGGGAAAGACATTATTAAAATAACCGTGGCAAGTGGCTCTGAAAAACCGTATTACAAAAGAAAATATGGTATGTCAGAAAAAGGGAGTTATATTCGTAATGGTACTGCTGCCGACCCGATGCCTCAAAAAATGATAGATGATTTGTTTGCTAAACGAACACGAAATTCTATTGGTAAGATTGTATCTCCCAGACAGGATTTAAGTTTTGCCCAGCTCAAAATTTATTATGAAGCCAGAGATTTAAAACTCAATGATAATTTTGCAAGAAATTTAGAATTACTCACCGAAGATGGTAAATTAAATTATGTTGCATATTTGATGGCTGATAAAAATGGTAATTCCATAAAGGTGGCAAAATATAAGGGGATTGATCGTATTGATCTAATTGAAAATAATGAATACGGTTATAGTTCTTTGATTAAAGCAACCAAATCTGTTTTGGATAAACTGGAAATCGAAAATCGCACTTCGGCAATGATCACGTCAAAAGAACGTAAAGAACTACGCTTATGGGATGCGATTGCTATAAGAGAAGCAGTGATTAATGCTATTGTTCATAATGATTATACAAGAGAAATTCCTCCAAAGTTTGAGATATTTTCTGATAGATTGGAGATAACTTCTGCGGGAAGCTTACCAGATGGACTAAACAAAGAAGAGTTTTTTGCCGGAGTTTCTATTCCACGAAATAAAGAAGTTATGCGAATTTTTAAAGATCTGGAAATGGTAGAGCAATTGGGTTCGGGTATCCCGCGAATCCTAAAATCATATCCTAAAAAGAATTTTATTTTTATGGAACATTTTTTGCGTATGGTTTTCCCTGTGAATAAACCCGTGTATGAAACCTCCCCAAAACTAACCCTGCAAGATACCCCGCAAGTCACCGAACAAGTCACCGAACAAGTCACCGAACAAGTTAAAAAATTACTTTCTCATATAGAGCAGAAAGAATATACAAGAAGTGATTTGATGGAGTTTATAGGTTTAAAACACAGACCAACATTCTTATATACATATCTACAACCTGCTTTAGAGTTGAAATTAATAGAAATGACCATTCCTGATAAACCAAAAAGCAGTCTGCAAAAATACCGCTTGACACCTCGGGGAGAGGGATTTAAGAAAAATAATGTTAAATAAAACAAATTAATAAAAATTTGCCAAAATAGAGGGTTGGCAGATAGTCAAAAAAAGATTGTAGTTTTAGTAAATCAAATTAAAATATTTTCAATTTAAGCAGTGAAGTTTCTAGATCTAATAAAAAATAATAATTGGTTAAGTGTTAAAATGACGCTATTAAATCTTTATCCAAATGAAGAAAAGAGTATTTCAGGTTACGAAGATGTTTATGAAAAATTGTTTTATTTAAGTCCGGTATTAAATGATTTAACGATACAAGTAAAAAATGAAATAGACGATTTTGATCAAGCGGAATATGTTGATGTTTCAGGCTACTATAAAAATCCGAAAACTGAAGAGGAAAAATTTTCACAAGCCATTGAGTTTACAGCATGGAATAAATGGTTGGGAATGGATATGGATAAAAGCAGTTTACTTAATTTTTCAGAATTAGAAATTATAGCACATTGTCTTTATGAAATGACTTTTATTGGTTTTGAGGAAGAAGATATTCAAGAAGAATTTAATAATCTGGAAGATTCTGTTGATGAATATAAAAATAAAAATGAAGATGATAAAACCAAAAATTTAACTTCTTTTGATGATTTATTAAAAGGGTTTAATAGTAATTAATGTTATGAAATTTACCGAAGCACAATTAGAACAAGCCGTTATTGAACTTTTTCAAGAGCAGGATTTCACTTATCAAAAAGGTGAAGAAATTGAAAGAAATGATGATGAAGTCCTTATTAAAAAGGACATGAAACAATATCTTTTAAAGCAATACAAAAAAGAAAAAATTACAAAGCAAGAGGTTGAATCTATCATTAGAAAATTAGAAGTCCTGCCAAGTTCAGATATCTACGAAAGCAACAAGGCTTTTATGAAATGGATATCCGATGGTTTTCTATTAAAAAGAGAGGATCGTTCAAAAAAAGACCTTTTTATTCAATTGATTGATTACTCTTCTGCTAATAACAATATCTTTAAAATTGTAAACCAATTAGAAATTACCGGTTATGAAAAAAGAATACCCGATGCAATAATTTATATCAATGGTTTACCGGTTGTTGTATTTGAATTTAAAAGTGCCATCCGTGAAGAAGCAACCATACACGATGCATTTATTCAGATTACCGTTAGATACCAACGTGATATACCAGAACTATTTAAGTACAATGCTTTTTGTGTTATTAGTGATGGCATAAATAACAAAGCAGGATCATTTTTCGCACCTTATGAGTATTTCTACGCCTGGAGGTCTGAGTCAGACAGACAATTATTTCAAGATGGCGTGGAAAAAGATGGTATTGCCAGTTTGTTTTCTATGATTAAAGGAATGTTCAATCACGGTACGTTACCTGATATAATTCACAATTTTATATACTTTCCAGATTCTTCAAAAAAAGACGAAAAAGTAGTTGACGCAGATTACAAAGTTGAAGAC
>CAYPHN010000171.1:7245-7593 GCA_964410265.1 uncultured Flavobacteriaceae bacterium
AGCAAGAAAAATGTTTGATAATATTAAAAAACATCAACGTCCTGATGGTGATGGTAAAGGAGGAACATATTTTGGAGCAACCGGAAGTGGAAAAAGTTACACCATGCTTTTTCTTACCAGATTATTGATGAAAAGTGTGTATTTTTCAAGTCCTACTATTATTTTAATCACAGATAGAACCGATTTAGATGACCAACTTTCGGGTCAATTTACCAATGCCAAAGGCTTTATTGGTGACAATATGGTAATGAGTGTTGAAAGTAGAAACCAGTTAAGAAAATTATTACAAGGGAGAAAAAGTGGCGGAGTATTTTTAACCACCATTCATAAATTTACGGAAGATACCGA
>CAYPHN010000172.1:0-1480 GCA_964410265.1 uncultured Flavobacteriaceae bacterium
TATACATTGCAACCAAAGCACCTTTTTAAATCGGTTGTACTTAGTGGAATGCTAAACAACATGTTTAATGTTAAATATGTTTCAAATGGGTATTTCTATACTTATTTTGATACTTGGTCTGACCCAAATAAAGTAACTACAATTACAGGGGCTGGATATTATCCACAGGCAGAAATAAACTTCTTGCTTGGAGCAACTTTAAAGTTTTAATTAATCTATTTTACCAAGGCTATTTCTCTACTTCTAAATTATTTTTTTGCCAGTTCAAAAAGCCACCTTGTAGGTCATAAACTTTAGTGAAGCCCATTTCTTCTAATTGTTTTGAAGCTTTACCGCTTCTTTTTCCGCTACGACAATAAACATAAATATCTTTACTTTTATCTAATTTACTCATTTGATCAGCAAAATCATCATCGAAAATATTAATGTTTGTAGCATTTTTAATATGCCCTTCAGAATATTCTTCAGGAGTTCGAACATCTACCAATTGGATCTCCGTATTTTTCCCATTTAGCTCCTTAGGTGAAATAAGAGATATAACCTCTTGTTCTTGGCTTACTGCAACTGTATTTGAGTTGCTTTCTGATTTTTTTTCTTGTGCACAATTAAGAAAGATAAAACTTAAAATTAATAATAATGCAATTCTTGTAGTAAATGATTTCATTTTATTTATTATTATAATATTTGGTAAAATTAAATAAAAAAGGGAGCGTTTCACTCCCTTTTTTATCTATTTTATTTTTTATAATAAGGTTGTTGGACAAACATAATCAGTTAATGGTGCATTAGTTTCCTTAATATCGGTAAACCCACCTCGAACATCTGTTACATTTTCAACACCATTTGCTTTAAAAATAGATGCAGCAACTAAAGAACGATACCCTGATGCACAATGTAAAAAGTACTCTTTTTCAGAATCAATTTCAGCAAAGTTTGTATGGATAAAATCAAGAGGGAAATTTTCTACACCAACAACGTGTTCTGACAAATATTCAGACTCCTTACGCAAATCTAAAACCTTTTCCATAGTTCCAGCGGCCAATCTTTCAGCAAATTCATGACCGGACATAGTACCTATTTTATCTACCTGATAACCATGATCTATCCAGTTTTTTATTCCCCCAAATAAATATCCCAAAGTATTGTCATAACCAACTCTTGAAAAACGTGTAGCTATTTCATTTACTCTGGTTTCATCTTCAGCAATAAAAATAATTTTTTGATTTATATTGGTAATCAAACTCCCAACCCATGGGGCAAAACTTCCATCTAAACCTATATACCAAGCTCCCGGAACGGTTCCTTCGGCAGTATAAGTTTCTTTGGCACGAGTATCAACCACTAAAATATCTTTTTGTTCACTCATTTCTTTAAAAGTGGCGGCATCAAGAGGTGTTGTTCCTTTGTGCAATACTTCATCAATACTCATATTGATAGACTTATTCATTCTCACATTATTTGGAAAATATTGTGGAGGTGC
>CAYPHN010000172.1:1507-7548 GCA_964410265.1 uncultured Flavobacteriaceae bacterium
TTTAATAAACTCTTCTTTGGTCATATCAGCACGAAGTGCATAATTGGTTTTCTTTTGATTACCAAGGGTATCAAATGTTTCTGAGCTCATGTTCTTACCACATGCAGAACCAGCACCATGATTTGGGTACACAATAATATCGTCTGGTAGAGTCATTATTTTATTTCTTAATGAATCGAACAAATAACCCGCTAAATCAGCTTGTGTAAGATCGGATTTCACTGCCAAATCTGGGCGACCAACATCACCAATAAATAATGCATCTCCTGTACATATATAAGGTGTATTACCATTTTCATCTGTAATCAAATAAGAAGAAGATTCCATGGTGTGACCTGGTGTATGTAATAATGTAATTTTAATATTTCCTAAAGGAAATTCTTCATTGTCTTGACCGTTATATATTTCATAATCGGCAGTAGCATTGGGCCCAAATATAATTTTAGCACCAGTTTTTTGTGCAAGATCATATTGACCAGAAACAAAATCGGCATGAAAATGAGTAAGAAAAATGTATTTTATTTCTGCATTATCAGATGCTGCCATTCTCAGGTAAGGTTCCGTTTCTCGTAAAGGGTCTATAATTGCAGCTTCACCATTTGACTCAATATAATAAGCCATCTCAGCAAGACAACCTGTAAATATTTGTTCTACTTTCATATTTATATGATTTTTCAGTTAAACTTTTTTCGATTTTCTCAAATCTATTAAAACAAAAATTAACCACTGTAACTGTTGTTACCTTGGTAATGAGGGTAGTTAGTGATTTGACTGTTTGGTGTATTCTTGATATGAATACTTTTTAGGCAAATCAAAACACATTTTTTCAAAACTAACAACAGCCTCGTGTATACTCATAAAGCAATGATCATACCTAATTTTTTTCATCAATCCCGATTTTGCCAATGCGTCTCTAACAGGTCCTTTTAATCCAGTAAAAGCCACAGCTACATCTAAATTATTAAAATAATCTAAAACTTCATCCAATGCATAAATCGCACTACTATCCAAGGCATTTAAACTTTCTCCATCAATAATTAAAAGTTTGAGTTTATCACCTTTAAAGGTACAAAATTCTTGTAATTTATCCTTAAAGTAAGTAGTGTTGGCAAAATGCAGTTGGGCATCAAAGCGAACAATCAAAATTTCCTTGTGAATAATAACATTTTTAAAACGTTCTACACTTCTGTAAAAATGGGTTTTTGGAACATTACCTAAAACAGCAATATGTGGTTTGGTAGACTTGTAAACCAACATGGTTATTGATAGCACAACACCAGTTAAGACACCTTCCTTTATACCAACGAAAATGGTCATTAACAAAGTAACATTAAGAATAATAAGATCTCTAAAATTATAATAAACCAATCTTTTAGGCATGGTGAAATCCAATAAGCCAAATGCTGCTACAATTATAATAGCGGCTAATATTGTTTTAGGCAAATAATAAAAAGCAGGAGTTAAAAATATCAAACTTAAACCAACAATAAAAGCGGCTATTAAAGATGCCAATGGTGTTTTTGCACCTGCCTGATTATTAACAGCGGTTCTTGCAAAACCAGCAGTAGCAGGATAGGTTTGAAAAAAAGAACCTATGATATTACTAAAACCCAAGGCTATTAATTCTTTATTTGGTTTTACTTTATAATCATTGTGTTTTACTTCAATAGACTTGGCAATTGAAATCGCCTCCATAAACCCGATTAATGCTAAAGTAATGGCAAGACCCGATAATTCACTCAATAATTTTTGGTCGAAGTTTGGAATTTTAAAACTTGGCAGGCCTTTTGGAATTTCACCCAAGACATTAACACCGTGATCTTTTAAATTAAAAATGTAAACAATAGTGATTCCGAGAATTACAACAACCAAGGAGGCGGGTATTTTTTTAAAGTATTTTTTAATTAAAAGAATAACAATTATAGATAAACCTCCCATTAGAAATGATTGCCAATGCATGGTTTTTACATGTACAACAATATCGGTGAAAATTACATGAAACAAGTTGTTCCTGCTAATATCGATACCTAATAAATTACCAAATTGATTGATACCAATAATAATTGCCGAACCGGAAGTAAAACCACTAATAACTGGTCTTGATAAAAAATTGACCAAAAAACCCAATTTAAAAAAACCAAAAAGAATTTGAAAAAAGCCGACCATAAAGGCTAATAATATGGATAAAAAAATAAAATTTTCAGATCCCATTGTCGCCAAAACCCCAATCCCTGAGGCAACAATTAAAGAATCCATGGCAGCCGGTCCAACAGCCAATTGACGTGAAGTACCCAATATTGCATAAACAATTTGTGGAATCATCGCAGTGTATAAACCATAAATAGGAGGTAAACCTGCAATTGTGGCATAAGCGATACCTTGAGGGATAAGCATTACTCCAATAGTTATTCCAGCAAATAAATCACCTTTTAACCAAGTTTTTTGGTAATTTGGTAGCCAATCTAAAATAGGAATATGTTTTTTTAAATTCATTATTAAACCACTGATTTTATGATTTTATTTATTGCAAATAAAATTTTTTCATTACTCGTAGCAATGTTCATTCTTATAAATAAAGCCCCTTCTCTTCCAAACCAATGTCCAGCATTTAAACCTATGCCAGATTTATTGGTAACATGTGAAAACATTTCTTTTGAATCACTAAATATTCCCCTCAAATCCAGCCAAACTTGATAAGTTCCTTCTGGCTTAATCAGTTTAATTTTAGATTTGGATTTTATTAATTCTTCCTCAATTGAATTTACATTATTTTCAATTGTTTTATTTAATTTTTTTAACCAGATATCTCCTTTTTTATACGCTGTTTCTATTGCAGTTCTTGTCAAGGCATTGGTTCTTCCAAGATTGTATTTTTTAAATATTGTTTTCACAGAACTTCTTAGTGCTTCATTAGGAATAATTGCTATTGAGTCAGAAATTCCTGCTAAATTAAAGGTTTTGGCTTCAGAATGACAGACAATTATTTTATCCCAATCTTTTAGAAACTTTAAAATAGATGTAAATTCATTATTGTAAAAGACAATATCTTTATGAATTTCATCAGCGATAAGAATTATATTATTCTCTTTACAAATGTTTACAATTCTTTTTAATTCCTTAATCTTCCAAACTCTACCAACAGGATTATGAGGATTACAAAGAATCATTATTTTATTGTTTTCATCCTTGGCTTTTTTTTCAAGATCTGTAAAATCTATTTGGTAGCACCCATTTATTAATTGTAAGATGTTTTTAGTAACCCTTCTTTTTGTATTTCGAATAACATCTCTAAACTCCATAAAAACAGGAGGTTGAATTATTATTCCATCCTTTTCGGATGTAAAATTTTCGATAATTATTGAAATAGAAGTAGTTATGCTAGGACTGAATATAATGTCTAATTGATTTAAGTTTACCCCATATTGGTCTTTATACCATTTTTTTTGGGCTTTAAAATAGGATGAAGGTTTGTATTCGTAGGCCAAGCTGGAATTAGTAATACGTTCGATCAGCGCCTTTTGAATTGTTGGATCTATTTCAAAATCCATATCGGCAACCCACATCGGTATAGTATTCGTATTACCAAATAAATGTTTTAAGGTATCAGGTTTAGATTTTGTTAAGGGTAATTGATCCAGTTTTTTATCTAAAAGCATAATTTAATATAAAATAATTCCTTCTAAGAGAGAGAATTTGAATAAAGGTACAAAAATGAATAATAAAAATGAGAAGCGAAAAATAAATAAGTTAACATTCATAAAAAATACGAGCCGTACAGTTTTCACAAATTGATTTATCTAGTTTTTTATAAATTTCATAAATAGCAGTTTTTTTATCAGGGTAAAAATTCTCTTCGCCAATTTGATCTCTAAATCCGCCCTTTTTAAGTATTTGCTGGCTAACAATTTTTAAGCCACCAAAATAAATTCCACCTCCTCTTTTTTGCCACTTAAAAGCTTCGTGACTCAACCAAGTAGCACCAGCTAAATCTATAAAATTTATTCCTTTTGCAACAATTAAAACATGTTTTACCTCTCCCTTTTCATATAAATGATTAAAATAATCTGATACAACTTCCAAAGCCCCAAAATAAATAGAGCCATCAATTCTAACAATTTTTAATTGTGGACAAACTTTAATATCTGAATCTCTAATAATATTGATAAACCTATGATTTTTAGAAGTACCCAATTCGGCAATATTTGGCCTTGCAGTTTTTTCTAAATAGAAAAATAAAGACAAAGCAATACCAGAGAATAATGCTGTTTCTAATTCAAAAAATAAGGTTCCAAAAAGAGTTGTACTAAGAACAATTATTTCTCGACTACTACTTTTAACCACTTGTTTGATGTGATGAAAATCAATTAAATTATAACCAACTAGCAAGATTATTCCTCCCATAGCAGGTTTTGGTAAATATGCCGCATAGTTAGAAAACACCAATAAAACGATCATTAAAAAAAAGGCTGCAAAAATTGCTGACATTGGCGTTTTAGCGCCCGCTTGTTTATTTACACCTGATCGAGTAAACGAACCAGACCCCATATAACTTGAAAAAAAACTAGCCATAATATTCGAAAGACCTTGCCCTTTAAATTCTTGATTGGCGTCTATACGTTGGTGAGAAGTTAAGGCAATTGACCTTGCAATTGCAACAGCTTCGATTAAACCTAGCAGAGCAACAGTTATAGCACCTCCACTTAAATTACGAATATTGGTTAAATTTAATTCGGGCATACGAAAAGGAGGTAAATTTGATGGAATTTCACCAACAGTTTCTATACCATTGGATACTCCTCCTAATAAAATGGCTAAAAAACTGCCTAAAACCATGGCGATTAGCATATAGTATCGAGAGAGGGGTTTAATAAATTCTCTTACAATAATTGCTATCAATAAGGTACCAATAGCAACAGCAAAAACATACCAGTTGGTTTCGGAAATATTATTAGTAATGTGTTTTATGATATTATAAAAAGAACTCCCCTGTGGAACATCTAGACCAAACACATGCTTAAGTTGTTTAAAACCAATCAATACACCTGCTCCGGCAGTAAAACCAATGATTACCGAATGAGAAACAAAATTAACTAGTTTTCCCATTTTAGCCAAGCCCATAGCCAGCTGAATAACACCAGCCATAAAGGTCAAAACCAAAGTGAGGGCTACATATTGCTCCATATCACTCGCCGGATCAACAAATTTACTAATGGTCGCGAAAACAACAATAGAAATAGCTGTAGTTGGACCTGAAATTAAATGATAGGAAGAACCAAACAACGCCGCAATTATTGGTGTAATCATTGCGGTGTAAAACCCATATACTGGTGGTAAACCAGCAATCATAGCAAAAGCTACAGCTTGCGGAATTACAATAACAGTTCCTGTAATGCCAGCAATTAAATCATCTTTCCAAGATTTTTTTGCTAAAGGCAGCCAAATTAAAAATGGTAGTAATTTGTAAAGCATATGTAAATTTAAGTATTTATATTAATTGGAGACATCATAATTAATAAGATATCGTATTGCTTTTATTTTAACCTTTAATTATTTCAAACTTATATATACAATTCAATGTATGTAAATTCAGTATCATTTTTTATTATCTATTTGGGTAATAAATGCTTTTATTAACAATAAAAATAAAAATAAAAAATTAATTATAACGTATAGAACTATGTATCAACAACATAAAAAATTATGTTTATAAGTGTTTAAAAAAATAATTGATGTAAATTTGCACTTCAAAATTTAAAAAATATATTATGAAAATAAGTAAGAAAGTAAACATAGAAATTAAACAACCAAAACAATCTGCCATAATGAATTTAAATAATACTAAGCATATTATTTGGAATGAAAGAAGAAGGTTTGGAGTTCAATAACATATTAATTAATTAGTTTATAAGCGAGAAGTTTACTAAAAATTTCTCGCTTTTTAATTTTAAAATAAACTATTTCCTAGATTTGTCACATAATCGTTTAATACTTAGGGTCTGCTGAAAAACTAAATCACTAGCCTTAGTTTCTTATTTATCAAT
>CAYPHN010000173.1:0-7534 GCA_964410265.1 uncultured Flavobacteriaceae bacterium
ATATTGGGCAATGTGGAGTGACGGTCCTGGTGTAGAAGATCCGGTTGGTCAAAGAGTTGCTTTTTCAACAAGTACAGGTGGATTAAATTGGAGTGATAAGAAATATATTACACCATATCCACCCGGTTCTGATACCAATTCATCACATTATAATACACGAACTGAAAAAGGGTTTCGCTATATATCCCGTGGGTTTTGGCAACTTAACGGTGAATTACTTGCGCTGGTTTCAAAAGATGAAGCAGATGGATTTTTCGGATCTGATTTAGAACTGCGCGCTTTTCGGCTTAATCCAAAAAATGAAACATGGGAAGATATTGGTGTCGTTTATGATAACGCAATCAACAATTTTCCACCAAAATTGCTTCCTAGTGGTGAGTGGATGATGACACGCCGTTCGTATGATAGAGATGTTCATATGCTTACGGGTGGTGTTAAAAGTTTCAATCAGTGGGAAACACATCCTGTTACAAGTTATAAGGATAGTGAGTTAGTTGCAGAAGAGCCTTATTGGTGGGTTTTACCTGATAAAAACCTTCTGGCACTATTCCGTGATAATGCTCGAGGTGGATTTCTATTTCGTGCATTTTCAGTTGACCTTGGCCGCACCTGGAGCAAACCTGTACGGACGGATTTTCCCGATGCCAGATCAAAATTTAGCGGACTGCAATTGAGTGATGGACGTTATATACTGGTTTCAAATCCAGATCCTAAAAAGCGAGACCCTCTTGTATTGTCAATTAGTGACGATGGAATGGTTTTTAATAAGATGGGATACCTTATTGGTGGTAGACAGGTAGATTATCCACATATAATTGAACACAATGGATATTTACTTATAGCGTTTTCAGGTGAAAAGCAGTCGGTAGAGGTTTTAAAAATTAAAATTAGTGATATCGATAACCTTAAGATGGCAAGCAAGGAAGAAATTACAAAAGACGAAAAAAAATGACATTCGAGATAGTTGGAAAAGTTCTTTTTGAAAAGCCAGAAAAATTAGGGTCTATGATGAAGGAATTTATTGAAAAAACAGAAAATGATAAAAAATAAAAAACTCACCTTTTTAGAAGGTGTGCTTTTTACTTATAATAATTTAATCGATAAAAGAATAAGTATGAAGAAACAAAAATCACAAGATAATTTCACTAGGAATCCTGTTCATGATAATGAAGAACTAAAATCTAAAGATACATCCCGAAGAAATTTTATTAAATCTGCTGCAGCTATAACAGCCGCATCAGTTATACCTATTCAGGCTGGCGCGGTAATAAATGAGTTAGAAACTCCATGGGTTGTGTCGAGAAAGAAAAAAATTGGCCAATTCAAAGGAATAATGCCAATTATGGCAACGCCAGTAGACAAGAACCACAAGATAGATTTAGTTAGCCAACGTCGTCATGTTGATTATTGCATTCAGGCAGGTGCTGTTGCCGTTGGCCATTTCGCACATGCTTCCGAATTTAAAAAGATAAATGATACTGACCGAACCCGTTTACTGGAGGTTTGTGTAGATCAGGTAGGTGGTCGTGTACCATTTTATGCTGGGGTTACGGGTAAGACCATTAAAGACATTATACGTTATGCTCGTGAAGCAGAACAAAAGGGAGCAGACATGATTATGACTTCAATACCTTATGGAGATCAGATTGATCAAATTCAAACATTAGCATTGTTCAACGATTTAGCATCAGCTTGTTCTTTACCAATAATGATTCAGGATACAGACAGAACATCACATATTCTTACCCCTGAACTTATAATGAAGGTTGCAAATGACACAAAACAGATTCATTCTGTAAAGGCAGAAAGTACTCTTTTCTTATCAAAAACAGAAGAACTTCTTAAGCAATTTGATGGAGTAATGCAGGTTATTGGTGGAAACGGGGGTAAATACATGATTAATCTTCTTCGTGTTGGGGCTACAGCCTTTATGACAGGTACAGAAGCTGTTGAGGTTCACGCTGCGTGTATAAATGCCTATCTTGCTGGAGATGAGGATAAAGCTGCAAAAATCTATTTCAGCCAAATACTGCCTTACTTTGCGTACTACGCTGCTGGTAATTGGAAAAGGAACTTAAAATTTATGCTACATGAACGTGGTGTTATTAATACTAATACCATGTTATTACCAGACGATCTGCCAGCAGATTACAGTGGGACTGAATTGAAAGAATTTCAGTGGACACTTGATAAAACAGGATGGAATAGAGATTGGAAAACTATAAATAAGTAACACATTATTGCTGAAGTCCATTCAGGTTTAAAATAATCTTAAATATGCAATAGTTTTTGTAATAGATATCCTGAAATAAAGGGGTAATAAAAAAACTGATTAATAATAATAGAGAAATATCTAACGTAAATGAGAAAAGAAATGAAATATTTAGTTTTAGTAATTAGCATCATGACACTCTTTCCTGCTTCTTCATGGGCGCAAGAACCGGTTGTCGAAAAAAATGTAACCGTTTTTAAAGAAAAAAATCGTTATGCCGGTTGGCCTGCCAACCATGGTATTTGGTCGTGGGGCAACGAGATTGTAGTCGGATTTTCACTCGGGTATCACGATGATGGCTTAGAGTATAAGTTCCATCCGTTTAAAGGCCCTTCTACGCAACGCCAGGCTCGGAGTCTCGATGGCGGTAAGACATGGAAAGTGGAAAAACCTTCATTTTTGGACGAGAATGAAAAAGAAAAAGAAGCGACAGCCTCTCCTGGCAATATTGACTTCACGGAACCTGGATTTGCTTTCAAGTTTCGAAATGGAAGCGGAGGTTTTTATTATAGCGATGACCGATGCCAAACATGGAAAGGTCCTTTTACCATTCCCCTCTTCGGTCGAAAAGGACTGCTGGCACGTACCGATTACATCATTAATAGCAAGCACGACATGCTAGTGTTCTTAACATCTGAGAAAGATAATGGGAAGGAAGGTTGGCCATTTTGTGCCCGTACACAAGACGGGGGTAAAACTTGGCAGTTTCAAGGTTGGATAGGTGAACAACTACCATTGGATAGAAAAACTTACGCAATCATGCCTTCTACTGTTCGATTGGAAAATGGATCGCTTCTAACCATGATTCGGAGAAGTGGGTTTATCCCGGGAAAAAGAGCCGCTTGGCTCGAAGGTTTTCTATCACCCGATGAAGGAAAAAGTTGGTACATGCTAAAGAAACCAAATATTGATACTTCCTCCGGTAATCCTGCCAGTATGATCACACTTCAAGACGGCCGAATTGTCATTACTTATGGTGTACGTGGAGCTCCTTGTAGTATTCGCGCCCGAATATCTGAAGATCAGGGACAAACTTGGAGTAAAGAGATTATTCTTCGCAATGATAATCCTTATAATCGGGATTTCGGCTACCCAAGAACAATACAACGTCCAGACGGAAAAATTGTTACCGTTTATTATTACAAAGACACAACGAGCAAAGAACGTTATATCTCTGCTACCATTTGGGATCCAGGAAAAAGAAAGGAATAAAATTCTAGAATTTGAATTGGAAAATCCCCTAGAGGCAATTAGAAATGAAATTGAAAAGACTATGACTTCGAAAGGTAATCCAAACTTATAAAAATAAACGGCCAGCACATAAAACTTCGCTTTGTGATAAAGATGTGTATTTGTACAGTATAAAATTTGTTTCTATCACGAATTTAATGGAATGAATAAAAAAAATGGTTTGTCATTTATAAATTGGAGTTTTAAAAATGAAAATAACATATAAAAACGAAGATAATTGTGACTGCAAGCCTGTCTTTGTCGTCAGACAGGGTTTTAAAAACCTTGTAGGTCTTGCTTGATTGGATACCTACAAAGTCTAAGAGACCTTGCAGGAGAATTTGGGCTAAGTTAATTGTGACAAGACAGCAATGGGAATGGATTGCCCATTAGAATAATGGTAGATCCTAAAATTTAAATAATAAAAATGAAATATATAAAGTCTTTTTTGCTAGTGCCCGTTGCAGTACTAACTCTTATACTGGAATTACTACATTAGCATGGACACAAAGTTGCAATAAAACAAATTGCAACTATTATCAACTCTTAAAGAATAATTAAATGGGAAAAATGAATTTAAAGATTAATGTTTTTACGGTAATATTAATAAGTGTAATTCTAGTTAGTTGTGGTAAAAAAAAGGAGTCTACGGCATTTACAATAGGTTTTTCACAATGTAATAGTGCCGAACCTTGGCGAGAAGCGATGAATAAAGAATTGATGGCAGAAGCCTCAAAATATCCTGATATTGATGTAATTATAAGTGATGGCCAACAAGATAATTCAAAGCAAGTTGCAGATGTAGAAAATTTTATTGTACAAGAAGTAGACCTTTTGATTATCTCTCCGAATGAGGCACAACCTTTAACAAGGGTAGTTGAAAAAGCATATAAAAGTGGTATCCCTGTTATCGTTTTAGACAGAAAAGTTCTAACGGATAAATACACTACATTTATCGGTGCAGATAATATAAAAATTGGAAAGGCCGCAGGAGAATTTGCAGCAAAACTTTTGGGAGGGAAAGGAAAAATACTAGAAATATGGGGATTAAAAGGATCTACTCCTGCTTTAGAAAGAGATAAAGGTTTTAAAGAAGGAATTGCCGGTTTCTCGGAAATAGAAATAATATACGAACAAGATGGGGCTTGGTTAAGACGTAAAGGTAGAGAGATCATGGAAAATGCATTGCAACGATATGATAAAATCGATTTGGTCTATGCACATAATGATCCTATGGCAATTGGTGCCTATTTGGCAGCAAAAAATGCGAATAGAACAGAAAACACCTATTTTATTGGTATAGATGGCCTTCCGGGATCAGAAGGCGGTGTACAGGCAGTTTTGAATAAAGAGCTCAGCGCAACATTTATTTATCCAACAGGAGGGAAGGAGGCTATTGAAGTTGCCAAAGATATTTTATCCGGAAAAAAAGTTAAAAAAAATATCATGTTGTCTACCGAGACGATCGATAATTCAAATGCCGATCAATTTAAGTAAAGATTAAAAGATTGAAAGATTGTAGGAGAACCGATTAAAATAAGATAAAATAGATCAATACCTCCCTAAAAATGAGTTTGTTAGAGTTTAAAAATATAAGTAAATCCTTTTCGGGAGTAGAGGTATTACACGATATTTCTTTTCCAGTTGAAAAAGGAAAACTGTTTGCATTGATTGGCGAAAACGGAGCAGGTAAATCTACCTTGATGAAGATTTTATGCGGGGTTTTAACCGATTATCGCGGAACAGTAATTTTAAATGGTGAAAAAATAAAATTCAAAAATCCACGTGAGGCAGAAAATGCCGGTATTGCAATTATTCATCAGGAGCTAAATCTTGTGTCAGATCTTAACGTAGCCGAAAATATTTTTCTTGGACGCGAACCTGTGAATACTTTGGGTCTAATTGATTTTAAAAGAATGAATGCTGAAGCAGAATCCCTGCTATCCGAATTTGAATTTCCTTTTTCTGTTAGAACAAAAGTAACGAATTTACCCATTGGATGGCAACAGATGGTCGAGATCTCCAAAGCCCTTCGCCTAAAGGCTGAAATAATTGTAATGGACGAACCCACTTCTGCCTTGACCGAAGGTGAAATTAAATTTCTTTTTGAACAGATAGAAGTATTGAAAAGAAAAGGTAAGACCATCATTTACATTTCTCATCGTATGAAAGAAATTTTTGAAATTGCAGATGAGGCCATCATACTTCGCGATGGTAAATACATTGGGAAATATGAAATGCAAGATATCAACCAAAGGTTTTTGGTAAATAAAATGGCGGGTAAAGAAGTTGCAATGATTCATGGCAAATCTAAACTAGCATTTGATAAAAATATACTTAGTTTTAAAAATATTTCTGTTTATCAGAATAAAAAACAAATCTTATCAGCGCTGTCTTTTGAAGTAAAAGAAGGCGAAGTTATCGGTATTGCCGGATTGCTTGGCGCAGGTCGTACAGAATTATTAAAATTTCTATACGGAGCCAATAAATCGAGCTACGTTGGCGAAATTAAATTCAAAGACAAAGCCTATAAACCACATTCTCCATCAAGATCTATCAAAAATAAAATTGTGTATTTATCTGAAGATCGCAAAAGAGAAGGTATATTTCCGGAATTAAGCAATCTTAAGAATAGTAGCATCTCCATCATGCAAAGCCTTGCTAAATTTGGATTTATCAGAAGAAAAGAGGAATATCATACGGTTCTTTCTAAAACAGATGCATTGAGAGTTAAGATGGATTCTTTGCACCAGCCTATTCAAAATCTAAGCGGTGGAAATCAACAAAAGGTTTTGCTTTCGAGGGTTCTTTTGGTAAGACCCGACCTACTTCTTCTCGACGAACCTACCCGGGGTATTGATGTTGGAGCCAAACAAGAGATCTATAATTTATTAGATCAATTAAAAAAGAAAGGAATGGGGATATTACTAACTTCTTCTGAAATACCTGAACTTTTATTAGTGTCTGATAGAGTTCTTGTTTTATCACAAGGCAAACAAACAGCATTATTGCAAACTGATAAGACCAATGCAAGAGAAATTTTAAATTATGCATTTAAAGAAACCATACAATGAAAACAAAAATAAATGATTTTATAACAAATAATGAATGGATCAAGCCCGTATTGGGATTTATTGTATTATTTATATTATGTATCATATTCTCGCCAATTAGTAATAAAGGAACAATTATATTTCTAAAATTTGACAACCTTAGTAATATTCTTCGTCAGGTTTCAGAAATTGGAATAATATCAATTGGTATGACTCTGGTAATTATTACCGCTGGAATTGATCTTTCCGTAGGTTCTGTGTTGGCGCTTTCTGCCACACTAACTGCTTTTGGCGTAATGGACTGGCAATTAGGGTTTTCATTAACTTTATTTTTAGCATTATTTGTGGGTTCTCTTGCGGGATTTATCAATGGGGCTCTTACTTCCTGGGGAAAAATACAAGCCTTTATTGTTACACTAGCCATGATGACAGGTGCCAGAGGGTTTGCCTTATATATATCCAGTAGCAACTCTCGTAATATAGGTTTTGGAGAAGGAGCAGCACCAGAAGTTTTCAAAATATTCACAAGTTCATTTCTTGGAATACCTTTTCCTGTTTATATATTTATTGGAGCGACAGTTGTATTTTCGGTCATGCTGAGAAAATTTAGACTAGGAAGGTATATATATGCAATAGGAAGTAATGAGAAGGCTGCAAAACTCGCAGGTTTAAATGTTAACTGGATACGAACATCTGCCTATATCTTTGCTGGAATGTTGGCTGCTTTGGCAGGAGTAATTCATTCAGCCCAATTATATCAAGGAAATCCAAATGATGGGGTTGCTTTTGAACTAGATGCCATTGCAGCTGTGGTTATTGGAGGGACAAGTTTAATGGGAGGTAAAGGAACGCTTGAAGGTACCTTGGCGGGCGTATTAATTATAGGTGTGTTAAGTAATATTTTAGGACTTTATGGAGTTCAAAAAGACTTTCAATTGATGCTAAAAGGAGCCATAATCGTAACCGCAGTACTTTTACA
>CAYPHN010000174.1:0-7525 GCA_964410265.1 uncultured Flavobacteriaceae bacterium
TATCCTGAATTAAATGATGACAGCTTTGTTGCTGAGAATTTAGATAAGTGGATGCGTTGAAACCGTAATTTAATACATGCCGTAACTTAGTGTTAAGTTAAGTGTACTGTGTCGTATAAGTCTTAGGTATTTTTGCCTCAGGCGATGCAAAAAATATGGGTATAGCCATAGTTACACAAGTATTTTTTAAAGAAGTATGGGGTAAAAAGAACAAGACTTGGTTCGGCTAAAGTATGTTTAACTTAACACTAGTATAGACAGGGTTATTATTTCTTCAATATTTTTTGAATAACGGGTAATAATGCCTCGGCAATTCTGTAAGAACCCAAATCAGATGGATGAATACCATCTACTGTACATTCATAATAATCATCCCCCAGAATAGTTGAACCGTCTAAAAAATAAATGTTACTATCGCCATGCTGCCTTCTATTTTTTACAAACTCTTTTTGAAAATCACGATTAGAAATGAGCCTTTCGTATTTAAAATGTCCAAAAGGCTCGTTTGCAAAACGAGTTTTTGAAACAATCAAAATTGGAATTAACGCATGACTTTGTCTAAGAATATCAACAAATTCTGCCAGTGTATTTTTGATTGTTTTATTAGCGTTAGCTTCATAGTCTAATATAACAAGCTGTTTGTTAGAGACTTGATTAATTAAATGGGCTAATTCTGGTTCTCCTTTCCCGTTTCCGGAAAACCCTAGGTTTACAAATTCTACATTCAGTTTTCTACTCAATATGTTTGAAAAAAGCATACCAGGCCTAGACACACAACCTCCTTGGGTAATAGATGTGCCGTATATTAAAATTTTTCCTGAAAAATTAAATGGTTTAGGTGCTTTTAATAAAGCTTCCTTTTCAAGACCCACCAATACAGATTTCACGCCATTGTAGAGCGGAAAATTAATGGTAAAATTATGTAATTTATTTTCCGAATTATTATAAAGCTCTGCTTGATATTGTATGGTATCGTGGTCAAATCGAGTAGTTTTTAAATACCTTTGAACACCTCCATCGTGAACATATAAATCAAAACCACTTTGCCCAGTGGCCGGCATGTGGTACATACCTGATTTTTCGCTCAATTGCACTTTTATCAAAATTCTGTTACTATTTGTTTTGAACCTTATCTGGCCTCCAGCCGTTTGATTTGCCAATGCATCTACTTCTTTTGGTATTACCCATTTTGAATTTAGCGGTAATCTTCTAAAAACACTATCTTGCTTGATCCATTCAAAACCAACCAATATGAATGGGGATTTTCTAGGGTCAAACCAAACAATACTGTCAACATCTACCTTTTTTAGAGCCAAATTTTGGTCTTGTTTTTGAGTAGTAGATTTTTGGGCATAACAACTAGCGTTTATACTAATTAGTACTATTAAAATTTGAAAAATTTTAGTCATTTTTTCTTGATTAGTTTATATTATTTTAATTGATCAGCATATTTATTGCCAAGTTTTTAATAAAAGGAAAAAATGGAAACCTCTTATGTTATCCTAATTCAGGACCACCTATTAAAAATTGCTTTTCTATTTTACCTTTGTAATTATTTGTTTTCAAGTACATTCTGGTAAAACTTCGTTGGTGCGTAAAACCAACAGAGAATAACCAATCTTTCAATTCAGGTTTATCCAATAAAACATCTACTACCACTGCTTGATCTTCTAATTTTTTTAATGATTTAGAAAGTAATTTTTTAGCCAATAGCATAGAGTCGGTCAATACAGGCCCTATTTGAATATAATTACTTCCATTACGACCAAAAATATAGCCTTTCAATTGATTTTCTTGTTTTATTTGAAGGCAAATTTCTATTCGATTATTTAATAGATACCGAAACAAATTAAATCTGTTTACTCCAAAAAGAATTTCGTCTACACTAACTATGTTAGAAATATCACTTTCCAATATTTGTGATATATTAAAGTCATCATCTGTATCTTGTTTATCTCTAACCATATTACTCAACCCTGTTGAAACCAACCTGCCTATTTCGTATTCTTCAACAAAACCAAGTTTTTTATAGACCGGGATTCCTGCTGGAGTAGCATCTAACTTAATAGACACACAATTTTCTAATTTTTTAATAATGGTATTTAAAAGAAGCTTACTGACTCCAATTCCACGAAAATCTTTTGAAACGAGCATCATACCAATCCAAGCTACTTTATTTTGATAATTTATGGCAGTAACAGTTCCTATTACTTGATTATTAAGAGTAGCAACTAAGCAAGTTTCTGGATTAGTATACATTAAAAATTGCCAATCGTCTTCTGTTTGATTCCAATTTTCAGCATTCTTTATTCTCATTACAGCTTCCATATCAATCATTTGCATTCGTTTTATTTCTATTTTTTCTGATTTGATCATTATACATTAATTATTTTTTGCTTCTTACATATTAGTTAAATAACCCAATAATTTACCATTCATGATATAAACTAAAACACAAACTAAAATAAATCCAATAATGGCGAGTATGTTTTGAAGTAAGTTGTTTTTATATTTTCCCATTACATCTTCACGGTTTAGTAACAGTAACAGGCCTATAGCTATTAACGGTACAGCAATCATTGAAGAGGCTTGAGCCAGAATTAAAGAATAAACTGGACTACCGGTATCGCTTGCAACATACATTGCAATTCCCATTCCGGTCAATAAAATCAGGGTTGTAAATACTTTAGGCATTTTCTGGTCCATAGAGCCTCCCATTCCTAAACCATCAGACAAAAGACCTCCCCCGATAACCGAATTTACAAGAAGAGATGAAAAGGCAGCAGAAATAAAACCAAAAGCAAAAATATATTTAGCATAGCTACCTAAAAGTAATTCTAACTGTATCGCCATATCTGCCGCAGAGTTTATTGTTATACCTAAAGGTTTAAGAGTTGATGCAGCGGTTATAATGACTAGTACAGACATTAGTGCTAGTAAGAATACACCAAAATTAGAGTCTTTTATTCCTTTCTTAATATCTTTTAATTTCCATCCTTTATTTTGAACTAAATACGATTGATACAAAGCACAATGCAATACAAATGTGGTGCCGACAATTGCTGCAAGTTGATTGAAATTGTTCATTGAAAAAGAACTAGGTATAAAGCCAGTTGATATTTCAATAAGATTGGGTTTAATAAAAATGAGATTGATTACAAATGCTAATATCATAAGCATTACCATAACCATCATTAACTTTTCCAGAGTTTTATATAGGTTCTTAGCAAAAAATATCAATATTATTGCAAATGGTGTAAATAACAAAGGCCAAAGTTTAGCATCAATACCAGTAATAGTTTCCATACCCATACCAACCCCAAGGTTATTACCAAATTGAAAACTTAGAGCTGCCAAAAAAGAACTTATTCCTATAACAATAGAAAACCATCTACCATATTTATCTGCAATTACCTCTAATATAGACTTAGTATGTAATACACCAAAACGCGCACTCATATTAGCATAAATTGCCATTGAAATAGCAGCAATTACTATTACCCAAAGAAAATCATAACCTTGTGTTGAGCCAATTTTAGTTGAAGTTGTTATACTCCCGGGACCCAAAACTACCGCGGCCATAATAAAGCCAGGACCTATGGATTTAAATAAAAGTTGCAATTTTTTAATCATTCTTTCTGAATATTTGTTAGTAATTTAAGTGATATTACTCTTTTACTAGTAGTAAAATCATCTTGTCTAATTTTACTCCTTTCGGAATTGTTTTCTCACTTGCAACTTGAATAATCTATATTAAGATTTTCTTCCTCTTTTGTTTCAATGAAATCTTCTAAACTAATCCCTTTCCGAATTATCATACACGACTTTGCCTCCTACGATAGTTTTTATAATCTCTAACTTACCTGAATCAAATTTAAAATAAACCAAATCAGCTCGTTGCCCAACAGCAATTTCACCTCTATCACTAAAACCTAATGCTCTCGCTGAATTTAGTGTACACATATCAATTGCCTCTTTTAATGAACAGCCTGTAAATTTGATAATATTTTCAATACCTTGGTGGATTAACATTGAAGCACCTGCCAAAACATTTTCTGATGGCATCATTATAGTACCGTCTTTAGTTACAACTACTTCTTTACCAAAATCAGTATAGGTTCCTGAAGGCATTCCTGCCCAACGTGTAATATCAGAAACTAAAATTATTTTGTTCGCACCTTTTGCTTTGTAAAAAGTTTGAACTTCTTCTTTTGTCAAATGAAATCCATCCACAATAATACTAGCAAATAACCTATCTTCTGCTAGTTGAGGCCAGATTGGATTATGATGTCTGTGAATAATATTGGCACATCCGTTTCCTAAATGAGTTGATATGGTTGCTCCAAGATCAACAGCTTGATTAATTTGTTTTGTAGAGGCATTAGTATGCCCCAAAGCAACTTTAATATTATTTTTTGCACATTCTTTAATAAAATTCATTGCACCTTCTTTCTCGGGTGCAATGGTCACTTCTTTAATACGATCACCTGAAGCGTGATGCCATGCCTCAAATTCATACCAATCTGGATTGCGAATATGTGCTGTGTTATGTGCCCCTCTATAACCATCGATAGGAGAAATATATGGACCTTCTATATGAAACCCCGGAATGGATTGTTCCAAGAGTTTATTTTCGAGTAGTATTTTATTTAGAATTTTAAAATTGCTTAATAGTACTTCGTTAGATTCTGTTGTTAATGTTGGTAAATAGGTTGTTACCCCATTCTTCCATAAACCTTCTGTTATTATTTTGACTTTATTTGCATCTAAGTCATCACCTACAAATGAATGGGATAAATAGCCATTAACTTGGTGATCAATAAAACCGGGAGCCACGTATATAGCTTCTTTTGATTTGTAATCTTCTTGTGAATTCCTAATGAGTTTATGGATTTTCCCATCCTTAATCTCTATATTTATAGGTTTTGCATCGGCATATAATAATGTATTCATTTAACCCAATTAATTATTAAGTAAATTTGCTGATTCTTTATCTAAAAATAGATACGTTGCACCATGTTGTTGTAATATGGAGGCTGGTACTATTGGTGTTACTTCGCTATTAACAACGTTTTCAACTGCTTCTGCCTTTCTTTTATCAGGCACGCTGCAAATAATATGTTTTGATTGCATGATTCGATTTACTGACATACTAATTGCTCGAGTTGGAACTTCTTCCAAACTCTTAAACCAGCCCTCTCCCATTTGTTGTTTTCTACATGGCAAATCCAGTTTCACATTTAGGTAAGCATCTTTAATATCAAAATCTGCTGGAGGATCGTTAAAAGCCAAATGGGCATTTTCGCCAATACCAACAAAGGCAACATCAATTGGATGTTTAACAATTAGATTGTGAAGTCGTTGACATTCTGCTTTAACATCACCTTCACCATTTACATAATGAAATGCCAATGGATTAACGATATCAGTAAACCTCTCTTTTAAGTATTTTCTAAAAGAAGCTGGGTGCGATTCTGAAACACCAATATATTCATCTAAATGAAAGCAGGTTACAACCGACCAATCAATATCTTCTTTAACCAAAACTTCTAACATTTCAAATTGAGATGCACCAGTAGCCACAATAACATTAGCTTTTCCTTTTTCTGAAATCGCCTTTCTTATTAAATCTGCACCTTGTTTGGCCGCTTTTTCTCCTAATTCAATTTTACTTTTTGCAATTATTATTTCCATTATTTCTATTAAATTTTATTATTTATTTTTACCAGAATAAAGCATATATTACAACCAATATAATCATTACAGCAAATGCTCCAATATTAAAAACTGGACTTGTTTTAAACAATTCTTTTGTGATTTCAATTCCTTTATCATCATCTTTACCTTTATGTTGCAGCAAACTTACAATACCAATAACAATCATGGTTAGTATTGCTGTATATCCCATTTGATCCATAAAAGGCACATCTACAAAAAATGGATTGGATGACCAACCTTTAGGAGCTACTTTAAAATACATGGCGATAGGAATTGATGTCAAAGCACCAACAATTGCTCCTTTGTTTGTTGTCTTTTTCCAAAACAAACCTAATAAAAATACTGCCAAAATCCCTGGGCTTACAACACCAGTATATTCTTGAATATATTGAAAAGCTTGGTCTATACCTCCTAATAATGGTGCCATAATAGATGCAATGATTAAAGCCACAGCAGCAGAAATTCTACCTACATTTACTGTTGTTTTATCCGTTGCATTCTTATTTATATATTGTTTATATATATCCATTGTAAAGATGGTAGATGTTGAATTTAACATAGATGCCAATGAAGAAACAATGGCTGCTGCTAATGCGGCAAAAGCAACACCTTTTAACCCAACAGGTAAAAATTGTAGCAACCAAGGATAAGCTTTATCAGCTTGTTCAGCTGAAGGTAAATTTTGAAGTCCAGCAGTACCCAATTTCGCCATTATATCTGGGTCATTAACCATTACATAAGCCGCAATACCCGGAACAACAACAATAAGTGGAAGAATCAATTTTAAAAAAGCCGCTAATAAAATACCCTTTTGTGCCTCTTTTAAAGACTTAGCAGCAAGCGTTCTTTGAATAATATATTGATTGAACCCCCAATAATATAAATTGGCAACCCACATACCACCAACCAATACCCCTAGACCGGGTAAATTTTTAAATTCAGGATTTGACGTGTCTAAAATCATTGAAAACCTTTCAGGAACAGCATGGTAAATAGTTTTGATTCCACTTATAACACCTTCACCACCTGACACCGTATTTAACGCGATATAAGTAGTTGCCAAACCACCTAAAATTAAAAATACTACTTGAATTACATCTGTCCAAGCTACTGCGGAAAGACCACCATATAAGGAATATGCAGCCGCAAATAAAGCCAAGCCTATAACGCCATAAATCATAGGTACTCCCATAATAGTTTCTAATGCTAAAGCCCCTAAATATAACACGGTGGCTAAATTAACAAACACGTAAAGGGCAATCCAAAATACAGCTAAAATGGTTTTTAAATTTGTTGAATATCTTTTTTCTACAAATTCAGGAATTGTATATATTCCTTTTTCAATAAAAATTGGTAAGAAGTATTTCCCTACAATAATTAGAGTTATGGCACCCATCCATTCATAAGATGCTATTGCCAAACCTGATGCAAAACCAGATCCAGACATTCCAATAAATTGTTCGGCAGATATATTTGCTGCAATTAAAGAAGCTCCAATTGCCCACCATGGTAAGGACTTACCTGCTAAAAAATAATCTTCTGCAGTTTTTTGATGCCCCTTTTTATCTCTTGAGACCCATAGGCCTACTCCCAAAATTAATAAAGCATAAGAAATAAAAATGATATAGTCTAAAGAACCAAAATTTGTTGTCATAGTCTATCTATTTTTAGATTAATTTTTTTAAACTGTAATGTATATCAGATAAAGATTTTATTGTATCTGCAGCTTGTTCTGCAGTAATATCTCGTTGCGGACTTGCAAACATCTCATAACCAACCATGAATTTTTTTAATGTTGCTGATCTTA
>CAYPHN010000175.1:0-7481 GCA_964410265.1 uncultured Flavobacteriaceae bacterium
ATTTCTAAACAACTTCGTGTATCAATTCTTTTAACACATCAAATTTATTGGTTTGCACTTGGTTTTTTTTTACTCCATCCACGAAAGTGGCAAAAGTAGGCAGATTATCAACTACAGCCTGTTTTCTAGATTCCGGAAATTTTTCGGCATCCACAAGAACAAAACTAACATTTTCGTTTTCTGATGCTAATTTTTTAAATTTAGGCTTCATAATTCGGCAATTGCCACACCAAGTAGCCATATATTGAACCACCACTGTTGGGTTATTCGCAATAATTTCTTTTAAATTGTCTTCGTTTAATTCTGATAACATAATTAGTGATTTGTAAAACGGGTAAAATGATATTTACCCGTTTTAATTTTGATTAATGTGAACTTAAATAAGAAGCAACTCCATCTCTAGTTGCAGACATGGCATCTTTACCTTCTTCCCAGTTTGCCGGACAAACCTCACCTTTTTCTTGAACATGCGTAAATGCATCGATCAAACGTATATATTCACCAACGTTTCTACCCAAAGGCATATCGTTTACACTTTCGTGGAAAATTCTACCTTCTTCATCAATTAAATAGGTTGCTCTATAAGTAACATAAGACCCTTCAATAACCACATTACCAGTTTCCTCATCATAAGATTCAGATTCTACATCTAAAATACCTAATTGTGAAGACAGGTTTCTGTTTGTATCTGCCAATAACGGAAAAGTTACGCCTTCAATACCACCATTATTTTTTGGTGTATTTAACCATGCGAAATGCACTTCAGCAGTATCTACAGAAGCTCCAATTACAATTGTATTTCTTTTTTCAAATTCACCTAGTGCATCTTGGAATGCACGAATTTCAGTTGGACAAACAAATGTAAAATCTTTTGGATACCAAAACAATAATACTTTTTTATTATTCTTTCTTGCTTCTTCCAATACATTCACCTTGAAAGTATCACCCATATCATTCATTGCGTCCACTTCTAAATCTGGAAATTTTTTACCTACTAAACTCATATTATTATCATTTTAAAATTATTATTTCACATGGCTAAATTAACAATTTTATACGTTTTTATCTAAAATTTTGATTTCAATATTCTATATTAAAATAGATTTTTTTTATAATATTGAATACACATCGAAACTTTAGAACTGTAAACAATTCTCTACTTTATATAACTTGCATTTTATTACACTATTTTTACAAGTAATTAATTATTATAATGAATCTGTACAACAAATATATTTTACCCAAAGTTATCAATTGGGCATGCAAACAAAAGCCAACACAAATACAAAGAGGTAAAATAATTCCATTTGCAAGAGGTAATGTTCTCGAAATTGCTATTGGCTCGGGATTAAACTTACCTTTTTACGATTCAAAAAAAGTAAATAAATTAACTGGTTTAGAACCCTCCAATGCAATTTGGGAATTAAACAAACATAAAATTGAAAAATTGAATTTTGACTTTCAGTTTGTCAACGCTTTCGCGGAAGAGATTCCGTTTGAGAACAATACATTCGATACGGTAGTAATTACTTATGCTTTGTGTACTATTGCAGACACTAAAATGGCATTGAAAGAAATAAATAGAGTTTTAAAACCTAAGGGGAAACTTCTTTTTTGTGAACATGGATTAGCACCAGACAACAACATTCAATACTGGCAAAATAAAATTAATCCCTTATGGAAAAAGGTTGGAGGCGGTTGTAATTTAAATAAAGATATCCCTAAATTAATATTAGAAAACGGATTTAATATTATGAAAATAGACAAAATGCATATTCCTGGATGGAAACCGGCAAGCTATAATTATTGGGGAGAGGCAGTTCCGAAATGAGAATTTTGAGTTATGAGTTATGAGTTATGAGTTATGAGTTATGAGTTATGAAAAACAAATTAGGAATTTCGTATTACAAGCTACAAGTTATAAAAAAACTCCCTTAGCATATTATTCCAAGAGAGTTATAAATTTTTAAGAACTGATACTCAAATCTCAATACCAGATACCTGCTACCAAATACCGGCTACCGGCTACCTTTTTACAAATGAATCACTTCATCATAAGCATCAGCAACAGCTTCCATAACTGCTTCACTCATTGTTGGGTGAGGATGAATTGTTTTTAACACTTCATGACCTGTAGTTTCCAATTTTCTTCCCAAAACAGCTTCCGCAATCATATCGGTTACTCCTGCTCCAATCATATGACAACCTAACCATTCGCCATATTTTGCATCAAAAATTACTTTTACAAAACCTTCCGTTGTTCCGGCTGCAGATGCTTTACCAGATGCTGAAAAAGGAAATTTTCCAATTTTTAAATCGTATCCTTTTTCTTTTGCTTGTTTTTCTGTTAAACCAACACTAGCAATTTCCGGGCTCGCATAAGTACACCCCGGGATATTTCCATAATCAACTGGTTCTGGATTTAATCCTGCAATTTTCTCAACACAAGTAATACCTTCCGCGGAAGCGACATGCGCTAAAGCCGGACCAGGAACTATATCGCCAATTGCATAATAGCCTGGCAAATTAGTTTGGTAAAAGTCATTCACCAAAATTTTATCTTTATCGGTAACAATACCTACATCTTCCAATCCAATATTTTCAATATTCGATTTGATACCCACTGCTGATAAAATAATATCGGCCTCTAAAGTAATTTTACCTTTTTTGGTGTTTACCGTAGCAACAACACCCTTACCTGAAGTATCCACTTTGGTTACACTTGCATTAGTCATTACTTTAATTTTTGACTTCTTTAAAGAACGTTCAAATTGTTTTGAAACATCTTCATCTTCTAAAGGAACAATAGTAGGTAAGAATTCAACTACTACCACCTCTGTGCCCATTGTATTATAAAAATAAGCAAATTCAACTCCTATAGCCCCAGAACCTACAATGATCATTTTTTTAGGTTGTTTTGGCAAAGTTAACGCTTGGCGATAACCAATTACTTTTTCGCCATCAATAGGTAAAAATGGCAATTCGCGCGAACGAGCACCTGTTGCAATAATAATATGATCTGCACTGTATTCTGTAACTTTTTTATCGGTACCGGTAACTTCTACTTTTTTACCGGCTTTAATTTTACCAAAACCATCAATAACGTCAATTTTATTTTTTTTCAATAAAAATTGAACACCCTTACTCATCCCTTCAGCAACATTTCTACTGCGTTTAATAACTGCCGAAAAATCTTTATCAATTTCTTTGGCTTTTAAACCATAGCTATCTACATGTTTTAAATATTCATAAACCTGCGCACTTTTTAACAATGCCTTGGTTGGGATACATCCCCAATTTAAACAAATTCCACCAAGGTTTTCTTTTTCAACAACTGCAACTTTTAAACCTAATTGTGAAGCTCTAATTGCGGTAACATAACCTCCCGGCCCACTACCTATAATAATAATGTCATATTTCATCTGTTTATCTTTATTATTTTTTTTGATCTATTTGATAAGTTAAAAAGTTGAATTTTTAACGGTTTGCAAATTTAATCAAATTTTATGGCTTTTACAGGACTTATTTTACTTACAATATAAGATGGAACAATTAACATTAAAAGGCATAAAATCAATGTTCCTAAATTGATGAAGATTACGAACTTTAAATCGAGATAAATGGGAGCTTTACTCACATAATAAGTTTCAGAATTTAATGTAATAACACCAAAATATTTTTGAATAAACAGCAGTGATAAACCTATTAAATTACCCCAAAAAAGTCCTTTACCAATCAAAAATGAAGCGTTGTATAGAAATATTTTTCTAATACTCCAGTTCGAATTGCCCAATGCTTTTAAAACACCTATCATTTGGGTTCTTTCTAAAATCAAGACCAATAAGGCAGTAATCATATTGATACCCGCAATTAAAATCATAATTCCAATAATTACAATAATATTGGTATCGAACAAACTTAGCCATTCAAATATTGCTGGGTATTTTTCGGCAATTGTAAGTGCATTTAAAGTAGGGTCGATATTGCCATAAACCTGAAAGCCTGTTTCTTTCAATTGATCAAAGTCATTTATAAATACTTCAAAACCACCCACCTCATGCTCTTTCCACTTATTGATCTTTTGAATATGCTTGATATCTCCTATGATAAAACTTTCATCAAATTCATCAAATCCTGAATTGTAAATTCCAGACACTAAAAACTTTCTTGAATTTGGTGCCTTATTAGGGTTGTCTTTTACAAAGAACATATAAAAAGAATCTCCAACCTTTAGCCCTAATCTTTTTGCTGTTGTATTAGAAATTAAGACTTCATTACTTAATTTTTCTTGTACTAAGGGCACTTTTCCGTCAATTAAATATTCATTAAAAAAGGTCCAGTCATAATCTTTATCAACCCCTTTTAAGATAATGCCCTCAAACTCATTGGGAGTCCTTATAATACCTGCTTTTGTCGCATAAACCTGTACTTTTCTAACATTCTCAACGGTTTTAAAATTCGGATAAAATTCTTGAAATTTTGATATAGGAGTTACGGTTACTTTAGAATTATTGGTGTCGTAATAACTTATTTGTATATCTCCGTTAAAGCCAGATATTTTTTCTTTAATTTTTTTTTGTAAACCAACACCGGTGGCAATCGCAAAAAGCATTACAATTACACCAATAGCAATTGCAAGTATCGATATTTTAATAATAGGAGAAGATACACTATTTTTGTAGTGCTTTGCATTTATTATTCTCTTTGCAATAAATAACTCGTAGTTCAACGGATATGGTAAATTTAATTCAATTCAAAAGTAAGTATTTAATCTTGTTTTTTACGTTAATTTTTAATTATAGCACTGGCTTTGCACAAGCCAACAAAAAGGTAAAAATTATTACTGGTGCAAATCAAACAGAAAAGTATATCTCTTTGTTAAAAGGCAAAAGGGTTGCTATAGCTGCAAATCAAACCAGTATCATATTTAAAGAAGATAATTCCTACACACATTTGGTAGACTCTTTATTAACAAGACAGATCAATATAATACAAGTTTTCTCTCCAGAACATGGGTTTAGAGGAAAGGCAGATGCGGGTGAACATGTAGCCAATGATGTTGATAAAAAAACTGGATTACCCATTTTATCCTTACATGGAAAAACAAGAAAAGCAACGCCAGAAATGTTAAGAGGCATTGATATTATTGTTTTTGATATACAAGATGTTGGGGTGCGTTTTTACACTTATATATCGACCATGAGTAATTTAATGGAGGCTGCTGCCGAAAATAATATACCGGTAATTGTGTTGGATAGACCTAATCCCAATGGGCATTTTGTTGATGGGCCCATGCTGAAAATGGAACATAAATCGTTTGTTGGTATGCACCCTATTCCTTTGGTATACGGAATGACGATTGGTGAATATGCAATAATGGTAAATGGAGAAAAGTGGTTAAAAGATGGTGTTCAATGTGATGTGACGGTAATTCCGTTAAAAAATTACACACACAATAGCACATATAGTTTACCAATAAGACCTTCACCAAATTTACCTAATGACAAATCCATTAATTTATATCCAGGGTTAGGTTTTTTTGAAGGCACTGTAATCAACGCTGGTAGAGGTACCGAATTTCAGTTCCAACGATATGGAGCTCCTTTTTTTCCAAAAACAAATTTTAGCTATACACCCAAACCAAATTTTGGTTCAAAACACCCCAAATTTGAGAGTAAATTATGCTATGGTGTTGATTTGAGCAAAACGCCTCAATTAAGTAATATAGATATGAACCCTTTAATTGACGCCTATAAAAAAACTCCTAAAGGCGAGGTGTTTTTTGGTAAGACATTTACGATACATGCAGGGAATTTAAAATTACGTCAACAAATAGAAGCAGGATTGAGTGCAGAGGAAATAAGAGCCTCTTGGCAGAAAGACATCAAAAAGTTTAAAAAAATAAGAAAGAAATATTTGATTTATGATTAAGACTCATTTGTGTCTGACAAGTGATAAAAGACCGCTTCGCTTTATGAACAAAGATTAAAGACTTGATTATAACTATTGTAGTGTATTCCTTTTTACGACCATGTTAAAGTAGCCTTTTTTTTATATTGCACTAGTGTTAAGTTAAAGCTGAAATGACGTATAAGACAATCGTGGGTTTTGTGGCAGATCTAGGCAAAAAATCATTGCATAGCCTTAGCTACGGAATTATTTTTTAACGACGATATGCCGCAAAATACGCATTTGATTATGCGACAATTTTGGCTTAACCTAACACTAGGTTTAAAAAACAGAAAAGCATGGTATTCGTTTTCAAAAAACATGCAATTAATTGCTACATTTAACTTTTAAAGGAATTTTGTAAGTTTAATCGGACAGCAACAATTAAGACTATACAAATGTGATATATACTCAACCTAAGTTTGTAAAAGTATTAAATTCACAAAAATAACTTATAAATAACCAGAAAGAATAAAAAGAGGAATAAGGCTGCATATAATCATGGTAGAACATATCAAAAGGTTTGAAAGTCCCCTAAAACCTATTTGGTTTGAGTATAGTTAATTTTTTACTTGTACAATCATTTCAATTTCACAAACTATGTTTCTGGGCAAAGACCCCATACCTACTGCTGCTCTAGCATGCTTTCCTCTTTCACCAAAAACTTCAACCATCAAATCTGAAAATCCATTGATTACTTCTGGGTGGTTTGTAAAAGAAGCATCTGCATTTACCATACCCAAAACTTTTACTATTTGTACTACCTTGTTTAAATCACCAATTTCATCTTTAAGTGCAGATAATTGTGCAATACCCACCATTCTGGCCGCCTTATAGCCTTCTTCTACAGAAACATCTTCACCTAGTTTTCCGGTAATAAGTTTTCCATTATTATCTCGTGGTCCTTTTCCAGATAAGAATACCAAATCGCCAGTTCGTACTGCATTTAAATAATTTGCAACTGGTTTCGCCGGTTTGGACAAAGTAATCTTTAATGTTTTAATCTTCTCTTCAACATTATAATTGTAAAGGTTTTTATTATCGGTATTTTTTAAATTATTTGTATTACATGCAGCAAATAAAACTATTATTAAAAAATATTTCATAAAATATATTTATATCCGTTTAACGGATGATTAATTTTAACAAAACAAACGACACCAAAACCCAATGCAAATCCTAAGGCCTAACAATAGGAGTTGATACAAGAATCGACGTACTTAATCCAGATTCCGCTTATAAATTAAAAAAAATAGAATCTCATGAATAAATATAAACCATTTTTTCTTGTTAAACGGGTAACTAAGTTTTAGTTATTTAATAATATTATAAACAGCTGGATATGTTAATATGTTATTTAACTTAATATCAGTGAATTACATCGATTTTAAGAATGCACACCATGAAAACGAAAAAAATATGGGGGCAACATTTAGAATATTGTTCTATTATTAATCCTTCAACCCTATCAATTCAATTTCTTTTAAAAGTATTTTATTCCCTTCTTGTTTTTTCAACTCTATAAGCCATTC
>CAYPHN010000176.1:0-6146 GCA_964410265.1 uncultured Flavobacteriaceae bacterium
TTCTGTATTATTAATTGTCGTTAAAATTTGTTTGTATTCCGTTAAAGTAATATTTAAATTTTGGTAATTGTAATAAAGTTGCTGTATTTCAGAATGATGCTGATTTTTATGTTCTTCAATTTTTACCTCACTGAATAAAGTTTGCGCTTTTTGAAATTTCACCGTGTTTTTATTCTCCCAAAGAGGAATAGTAAGTCCTAAATGTATTCCTTGATATTGCTGTCCTAATATTGACTGGTACCGATACCCTGCTTCCATTTTTGGCAATGTCATGGCCTTAGTTAATTCAACTTTTTTCTGATTTATTTCTTCTTCTTGTTGTAAGGCATTTAAAGTAGGACTGTTTGATTCAATAGAATCCATAAGCGAATTAAACTCTGGAATGATTGGTGGAGCGGAATAAAAAGTATCCTCAAAAGCAATGGATAATCCACCATTTAGTTCAGTCAATTTTTGATTTAATTGCGTGATTTGACTTGAATTAAAACGAATATCATTTTGTAGATTAATCAATTGTAATTTAGCTTTGTTTGCATCCAAAATATTAGCTTCTCCATTATTTAGTTTTTTTTGATAATCACTATTTAATTTTTCAGCATTTTGAATTCGTTTTTCAAGTTCAACCTGTTTTTTATTGTAATAAATCATTTCAATACAAGTTTGTTTTGTATTCAAAAGAACGTCTCGCTTTAATGCGGTTAGTTGAAAATCAGTTTGTTCTATTTGTAAGTCTGCGACTTGCTTTTTCTTACTGTAAGCGGTAGGAAAATCAAAGCTTTGTACAGCTAAAAAATCAGTTTGATTACCAGCACCTACCGGCGAACCATTTAAATATTCATATTCAATGGAAGGATTTTTTAGCGTTAAACCCGTTTTGTATTGTAACTTTTTAGCTTCAATATACCGTTCGTTTGCTTGTATAGATTTATTATTCTTAGCTATTTCTATTAGCACATTGTCAATGCTGTTTTGAGCTTTAATGCTTGAAGAAACAAACATTAAAAGACAAACAGTATATATTGTTTTATAAATCATTTTTTTCAGTTTTAATATTCGTAATGTAATACACAACAGGAATGATAAATATATTTAAGAGTGTTGAACTCAAAAGCCCACCTAAAATCACTTTTGCCATTGGGCTTTGTATTTCATTTCCTGGTAAATCTCCTGCTAATGCTAAAGGAATTAATGCCAGAGCTGTAGTCAATGCCGTCATTAAAATTGGATTTAAACGGTCTAATGAACCATTTACAACGGTATCATAAAGATTTACACCTTGCTCACTTAATGTTTGGTATCGTGAAACCAATAGTATTCCGTTTCGTGTGGCGATCCCAAACAGTGTAATAAATCCTATTATTGCAGGAATACTAATAATACCAGATGTAAACCAAATACTCAACACACCACCAATAAGCGCCAGTGGCAGGTTGAGCAAAATAATACTTGCCATTTTCACATTCTTAAACTCTTGATAAAGTAAAAGGAAGATAATTAGCAAAGCCATTATGGAAGTAAAAAACAATATTTTTGATGCTTTTTCTTCGCTTTCAAATTGTCCACCATATTGAATATGATACCCTTCGGGAAGATTAATATTATTGTTTATCTGCTCTTTTATTTGGTTAACAACGCTTCTTAGGTCTACTCCAGCAACATTAGCAGAAACCACAATTTTACGCTGTACATTTTCTCTGTTTATTGTGTTTGGCCCTGTTGTAGAAACAATATCCGCCACATAATGTAAAGGTATTTTAAGTGTAGTATTTTGCTTATTTCCTGATGTGTTTGCATCAATTAAAGCATTTTTAATATTTTCAATACTTCCTCTATTTTCATCATTAAAACGCAATATCAAATCAAAACTTTTGTTGCTTTCAAAAACTTGAGACACCTTTTCTCCAGCAAAAGCAACATCAATAAATTTAGTGAATTCCCCAATTGAAATACCATATTTTGCCAACATATCACGTTTTGCTTTTATTTGTATTTGTGGTATTTCAATTTGCTGTTCTACACTAATATCCACAAGTCCTTCAATACCCTCAATATTCTTTTGAATTTGATTGGCAAGAGAGAACATTTTGTTTAAGTCTGTACCAAAAAGCTTGATGGCAATATTGGCTCTGGTACCTGATAACATATGGTCAATTCGGTGCCCGATAGGTTGCCCAATGGTAATACTTGCTTCTGAAACAGCACTTAATTTGTTTCGAATGTCAGCCATAAATTCTTCTCTACTTCGGTCTGTTAAAACAAAGGGAGCATCAATTTCAGCTGCGTTTACGCCTTGTGCGTGTTCGTCTAATTCGGCCCTACCTGTTCTACGTGAGGTAATTGATATTTCGGGAACTGACAACAAAATAGTTTCGACCCTAGTCCCTATTTTATTGGATTCATCCAATGAAATCCCAGGCAAACTAACAGCTGCTATTGTTAGAGTTCCTTCATTAAATTGAGGCAAGAAACTCCTGCCCAAGCCAAACATTAAAAATGCAACTGCTAAAAAAAGCACAATAGATAAACCAAGAACTACTTTTTTAACTTTCATTACATTCGTGAGGGCAACTCGATAATGTTTTCCTAAAAAATTCTCTAACCAACTACCATCTGCTTGTTTTAAAAGCATTTTATTGTTCTTTAACATAAAACTGCAAAGCACAGGAGTAAGTGTTACGGCAATAATTAAGGAGGCAAAAAGTGAAACGATAAACGAAATACCAAGTGGTTGTAGCATTCTTCCTTCCATTCTGCTAAGGAAAAACAGCGGAATAAAAGCGACAATAATGATAAGTGTTGCATTAAATATGGAAGAACGTATTTCTTTAGAACCTTCATAAACAACAACAAGCGTACTTTGTCTTTCCGATTTTTCTTTTTTTGCATTTTGTTTCAATCGTTTAAATACGTTTTCAACATCTATTACCGCATCATCTACCAAAGAACCAATAGCGATTGCCATTCCTCCCAATGACATTGTATTAATGGTCAACCCTAAAAATTTGAGTGTGATTATTGAAACGATAAGAGAAAGCGGTATGGCAACAAGAGAAATTACAGTTGTTCTAAAGTTCATCAAGAATAGGAACATAATAATAACTACAAAAATTGACCCTTCAATCAATGCTTTTTGGATATTGCTGATGGATGCTTGAATAAAATCTGCCTGACGAAATATTTTAGTGTTGATTTCAATATCAGCGGGTAAAGTTTTGCTAATCTCTAAAATCGCCTTGTCAATTTTCTCTGTAAGTTCTAAAGTATTGGTATTTGGTTGCTTTGCTATGGTCATTATAATAGCAGGATTTGCTTTTAATGAACCATCGCCTATTTTTGGAATGGCACTGCCTATCTTAATTTCGGCAACATCTTCTATTTTTATGGGAACGTTATTTACCGTTTTGATTACAGCATTACCAATTTCTTGGGTGTTGTTTGACCTCCCAATTCCTCTGATGATGTATTCATTACCATATTCGTTTAAAAATCCACCCGAAGAATTAAGGTTACTTTCCTCACTTGCTTTCAGCAATTCAATTAAAGTAATATTGTAATACTTCATTTTTTGTGGAGAAGCCAATATTTGATATTGTTTATACTCCCCACCAATTACAATAACATTAGAAACACCACCTGTAGCCAATAATCTTGGACGAATATTCCAATCGGCAAGCGTTCTTAAATCCATCGGACTGGTACTTTCTGACGATATACTAATGAGCATAATCTCACCCATAATGGATGATTGCGGTGCAAGAATAGGATTACCAACGCCTTGCGGTAATTTTTCGGTAATGGTGATAAGTTTCTCATTAACTATTTGTCTTGCTTTAAAAATATCCATCCCCCATTCAAACTCAACCCAAACGATGGATATTCCTGCGGCAGATGACGACCTAACTCTACGCACATTGGTTGCTCCATTAACCGAAGTTTCAATCTGAAAACTCACTAATTTTTCCACTTCTTCGGGAGCCATTCCGTGGGCTTCTGTTAATACTACAACTGTTGGTGCAGTAAGGTCGGGAAATACGTCAACTTCCATTTTAGAAGCAGTATAAATTCCTGCTATTAAAAGAAGTGCAGATGCTACAATAATCATCAAGCGATTATGCAGCGAATATTGTATGATTTTATTCAACATAATTTCTTGTTTTTAATGTTCGTGACCGTGATCAGGCATTTTACCTGACATTGTCGCCAGTTTTATTTGATACGCACCTTTTGTCACTATTCTTTCATTTTCTTTTATGCCTGACAATACTTGTACATAAACACCATCATTTACACCGAGTTTTAATTCTCTTTTTTGAAAACCTTCGCCCGATGTTTGTACATAAGCATAATAATTTCCTTGCTCTTCTAAAAGCGATGAATAAGGAATTACTAAAGCATTTTTAATCACATTTGTTTTCAGAAAAATTTCAATAAAAGAACCCGGAATTATTTCTCCCTTATTGTCAATTTCAAAATTTACAGGAATATAATAGGCATTGTTGTTTGTGTTCTTCCCAAAAGAAATCAGTTTTCCGTTTAGGCTATCTGTATTGTAAACTTTATCATCATAAGCCATTTTAAAGTTGGCGGATGAAATGCTGTTAAGTTTTGAAAAATATTTTTGAGGAACTTCCGCTTTTAGTATAAGCTTTCGGTTTTGTGAGATGCTTGCAATGGGTTGCCCGACTTCTACATATTGTCCTTCGCTGACTAATAAATTTTTTATATACCCTTTTATTGGTGATTTTACTTTTTGCCCACCTGCGCTGTAACTATTCGCGATATTGTTAAAAGTTGTTTTAGCATTCTCATATTTAAGTTGTCTTTCGTGAAATTCTTTTTGAGAAATTATGTTGTCTTTTGCTAGCTCATTGGCTCTTTCAAAGTCGGTTTTAGCTTTTTCGTAATTTGCTTTTGCAAGTGTATATTTTGCATCTAAATTATTTTCAATCAAGCCTTTTCCCGAAATTTTAAATAGGGTTACCCCTGAATTAACAGCTGATCCAATCAACTTTTTATTGTTTCCAAAAGTGATAACACCACTACTTTTGGCAGTTATTATTACTGCATCACCTTGTGCAGGTAAAATTTGCCCTGTTGTTTTGATAATCTCAGTAAATACCTGTCTTTCAACCTCTGTATTTGCAAATTCTATTTTCCAAGCCTGATCTTTCAGATAAACAATTTGCTCACCAATTGCGTCTTCAAAAGGGTTAGACATTGCGATTTTTTCATCAGGATAAACACGAATATTTTCAATAACAAGCTTATCCGTAAAATCTTTGGTTTTAATATCGAAAATAAGTTTTCCCTTTCCTACATTTTTCGGGTTTAAAACAAGTATAAAAATACCTGGAGAACTGGCCTTTTCGCTACTATTTCTTATGCCGTTTTCACCAATTATTAAACTAACCGTTACCTCTCCTTCTGTTAATGGTAAAAAATTTTCTCCGAGAATAGTAATATGAGCCGCAAATTTTGAAGTTTTTCCAACTACTAATGGTTTGAACTCTACAAATAACTCCGATTTGTTAGAATACAATGTATAAGTAAGCGGTTCTAATCCGTTTGCTTTGTGTTCGGGTTTTTCTTCAGTTGGATTATTGCAACCAATAAACAAAAGAGTAAACACAATAATTATAAATGATATATTTTTCATTTTTAAGATTTTTAAATTAATTTTTAGAATGCTGAATTATGTTGTAATTCATAATTCAACATTCATAATTTATTAGTGCTTATGTCCATCTTCGTGATTATGCTCGTGATTTTCAGTATTGTTTGAAACACTATCTAATGCTACCTTAAATTCTTCTTGTTGATGTTCTTCGTCAAGGTGTTCTTCGTGTACAGAACCATCTTCGTGCTGATGTGTTTTTGGTGCGTGTTCGTGTGCTTCTTCTCCTTCGTGAGAATGACTATTTGATTTTTTTTTGCCACAACTGGCAAACATAAAGGCTATTACAGCCAATGACAAAATTAATTTTTTCATTATGAATGTTTTTAAGAAATGTTGAATTATGAATGTTGAATTTTAAATTAAATGAAAAGAAAATACTGAGATGAAAAATTCAACATTTAAAATCCAAAATTTAAAGTTTCTAAGAGTCTTGATTATACAGCAAACGCAGGAGGGACTCTAAGAGAAT
>CAYPHN010000176.1:6156-7467 GCA_964410265.1 uncultured Flavobacteriaceae bacterium
AAAAGTTGTATGGGAATTACATAAATGTAATTTGGTGGTTTCCGCTTTATGGAAACTACTGTTGGCTTAATAACTAAGTCTGTAATCTGAAAAATAGGATTAAAACTATATGTTTTTTGCATACTATTATCATTACTAAATACAATTTCAGTAAAAGCTAAAATATGTGTAGAATGAGAAAAAAGAGCTATTGGTTCATCATTTTCATTATGGTGGTTTTTTTCTTTATTGTCGTGATGATGATGGTGTTTCTCACTCTTGTGGGACAGGCTGTGATGGTTTATTTCAGAAACTTCATCGTGATGATGGTGAGGGATGATATTATGCACCAATATGAATGAAAATACAAATAATAGTACTAATGCTATGTAATTATTTTTTTTCATTCGCATACAAAGATATTAAATTTAACGGTTTTTAGTTTTTTTTCAACTTTATTTTTTCATTGAGCGTTAAAAAAATTAAGCTTCCCGATAAAATTACGGGACAGGATTTTTGATTTTTTTTAGGGGATGACTTTGTGGTTAGGCAAAAAGACCAAATGCGCTTAATGCGTTGTAGGTTTTTTTAACTGTTCGTTATTTATATAATAACCCGTTATATTTTTTGTGTAATACTGATTTATAATCAGTTATTTCGTAGCGCTTAAATAATGTAACTTATTGATATTCAAAATTACACGAAGTGTAGTTATATTTACTAAACCTTTAAAATCCATACCCTACATGAATTCCTAAGCTTACATGATAATCATTCGGGTCATAAGCGAATTCAAAAGCTGGTCCAATGTGAAAATCCCCGATTTCAAATTCATAAGCTGTTTCCACATGAAATGCAAAAAAAGCACCTGGATTAGCATCTTCAAAAGTTATATCTGGAGATAGTGTAAAGCTTAATTTTTCAACAGGGTAGTATGCGAACACAATTCCAAAAGTGCTGTGTTTAGGGTCGAGAACTATTCTTTCAAAACTTGCTCCGATTCCGAATTTTGTATTTGGAATAAAACGTACGTAATGAATATGCATTGAAACTGTCCATACTTTTTCTTTGATGAAATAGGCAGGTGAAATAGCAATTCCTATTTCATTTTTACCATGTTCGTGCGAGTTAGTATTTTTTAAAAGGTCTTTATCTGTTTGTCCATATAGGTTAGATGATACTATTGTGGTCAAAAACGTCAATAAAAGTAGTAATCTCATTTTTTGTTTTTCTCTGTAGATATATTTTGTTTTTTTACTACTACCGCTAACGGTTTTGTCTCTTATGTTTGTTACATTAATTTTAAAGAAATGGCAAGAAATCCCTGTGCTC
>CAYPHN010000177.1:0-7458 GCA_964410265.1 uncultured Flavobacteriaceae bacterium
TATGAATCAATCTGAAGAAAAAAGATCTTTATGGGCTGCCTCAGCAAATGCACCAATCTCTTTAATCATTACAGTTAGCCTGATGATATTTGTGATTTGGTATATCATTTTTTACATTATTCTAAAACTTTATTTTATCAGTAAAATTAAACCTTTAAACACCTAAACACTTTTATTATGAAAAAACAAATAATTTTTATAAGCATGCTACTTATAAGTTGTATTGTATTATTATCCATGAAAAATAAAAAATCTATTCTACAAAATGACCCATGGGAAGTTCCTGCAAAATACGAAAAAATGAAAAACCCATATGCTGATGTAACCGATGATGAAAGAATTGGAAAATTGCTTTTCACAAAACATTGTAAATCGTGCCATGGCACTAAAGGCAAAGGAGATGGAAAAAAAGCGAAAACATTAGATACAGAAGCTGGTGATTTTACAGATGCTGCATTTAAAAGCCAAACAGACGGCGCATTGTATTATAAAACTTTTATTGGCAGAGACGATATGCCTTCTTTTAAAAAGAAAGTCACCGACAAAGAAGAGCAGTGGTTAATTATAAATTATATTAAAAAATTTTAGGCCTTATCCCAATCATTTTAATTCTTAATCATACGATCCCGGTAAAAGATATAAGTTCACTCCTATGATTGCAAAAATAAAAAAAATAAACATGTTTAAATTCGGTATTTTACTCACTATTCTCGCATTGAATATTTTATATTCATGTGAATCACCAACGCTTGAAAAAAGATTAAAAAATCATGTGAATTACCTTGCCTCAGATGGCTTAAATGGCAGGGAGACGGGCACTGAATATGATAAAATGGCTGCAGCGTATATTCAAAATGAGTTTACAAAGATTGGTCTCAAACCATTGGGAGAAAATGGATCTTTCTATCAGGATTATAAATTTCTTACCAATAAAACCTTAGGGAAGAATAACCACCTGAGTTTTAATGGTGAAAAACTAGAAATAGAAAAGGATTACTTTCCATTAAATTTTTCTATAAACAGTACTATTAAAGGAAAAATATTTAACAAAGGATATGGTTTATACAACAAAAAAACAAAAGGCTATGAATTATTTGAGCAGGAGACAGGGCTTAAATTTCAAAACACAAATAAACCAATACCAAACAGCGTATTTCTCATTGAAATTGTAAAATCTGATTCCATGAATAATCTTAGGGAATGGCAGAAGTATCATGATTTACGTAACTTGGCAAGTACTGCTGAAAAACTTGGTGCTTCAGCCATTATATTTTATAGTTGTGATACTTTTTTTGTAGATAATAAAACAAATTTTACGGAGAAAATCCCTTCTGTAAATATTCCTGTAGTTTTCGTTACTCATTGTAACTTGATCAAATCAAAACCTATCCAAACCATAAGCCTAAAGGTTGAAAATAATGAAGACCGAAGAACGGGTAGAAACGTTATCGGTTTTATAGATAATGGCGCTAAAAACACTATTATAGTAGCTGGGCATCACGATGGGCTCGGAAATGGCGAAAGTGACGGTTCACTTAGTACAGGAAATAATAAATTAATTTTTTATGGAGCTGATGATGGAGCAAGTGGTATATCTGTATTAATTGAATTTGCCAGATGGGTTAAAAACCGCGGATTAGACCAAAATAATTATTTATTCATTTCCTTTTCGGGTGAAGAAATGAAACTTCTTGGTTCAATATATTACATCAATAATCCAACCATTGATTTAAGCAAAATTACTTATATGATTAGTTTGGACCATATTGGACGTATGGATCCTTCTGAAAAAAACATTATCGTCTACGGTGTAGGCACTTCTCCCACTTGGAAGAAATTATTGAATGGCATACAGATAGATGGCGTTTCAAAGGTAATGCACGAATCTGGTATGGGTCTAACGGACTATACATCCTTTTACATTAAAGATATTCCTGTCTTGGGATTTAATACACAAGTCCATGATGATTTTCATACTCCTTCTGATGTAGCAGAAAAGATAAATTATAGCGGCATGGCAACAATATTTGATGTGCTTACTCAAATCGATTCAGGTCTTAAACATTCTGAGAAATTGGAATTTTCAACTACGAGCGATATTGATCCGCATGAAATTCTAAAATATATTTTTCGCTCTATCGATTACGCATTTGAAGGCTCCTTGAAATAAAAGATATAGTTCGCTTCGCTTTAAGAATAGAAGTTAGAAGTAATGAGAAATTTTCATCGGATGACTAATAACCGTAAGAGTGAGCGTCATCTGATGAATAGTTTAGAGATTGAGTGAGTCGAAAGTTAAAAGTTGAACATAAGATGATTCGTAATTTTTGATACCAACAACCAACAACTAAACACGTCTTCACGAACCACGAAGTATGAGTGATGTGGTGATTGTGAGAAGAGAGAAGTGTACGTTGTACGTTTCTAATATAGGTTGGTTATTTAAGCTCGATCCCAGTCATTTTTAATACGTATATTTTTATAAAGTTTAATCCCTAACATCAATATTATGGAAACACCAACAATCCCTAAAACCCCAAATACCCAGCCTAAGGAAGATTTGAGTATCACCAAAAATACACAGGCAAAAAGTATTATTGTAGCAACTTCATTCCATACACGTAAGAAGAATGAAGTGTATTTTATCGAACCTTTTATCATTTGGTTATAGATCATTTGACAACTCCAGTGATAAGCGAAAAGAGCGGCGACAAATCCTAATTTAATGATCATCCAACCTGTTAGCAACCAAGCAGGTTGGAGGATTAACAACCAAATAGCAAAACCACTTGCCAGAACAGCAGATGGCCAGGTAATAATGTACCACAATCTTTTGGTCATTAACGTATATTGTTTTTGTAATATTGATTTAGAAGGCTCTTCTTTTTCTTTGGCTTCTTTAAAATAAATAAACAATCTAATAATATAAAACAAACCTGCAAACCAGGTTGTTACAAAAATAAGGTGTAATGATTTGATGTATAAATATTGCATAATGTGATGGTTTTATTTATATATAAAAATAATTTTTTTTAAGACTTTTATTCATGATAAAAATCATCTTTTCTATACTATTTGTGGCGTACTTTTGCTACTAAAGTTACAGTAAAGAGTATTTGAAAAAAATAAAAATGAATGTTATGGACGAAAATAGTTTTTATATAATAGGTCTGAGTTATAAAAAGGCGGATGTGATTACTAGAAGTAAATTCAGTTTAAGTAAAGAAAATCAAGAGGATTTATTATTAGATGCCAAATCTAAAAATATGGATGGTCTTCTTGTGATTTCTACATGTAATAGGGTTGAAATTATTGGTTTTGCAAAAAACCCTTTTGAGCTAATTTCTTTATTATGCAAATATTCTAAAGGTACTGTAGACGAATTCTCTAAAGTTTCTTTTGTATATAAAAATAAAGAGGCCGTTAAGCATTTTATAACCATAGCAACAGGATTAGACAGTCAAATTTTAGGAGACTATGAAATAGTAAGTCAACTAAAAAATTCATTTCAGTTTGCCAAAAAACACGGTACTGTAAATGCCTATATTGAAAGGCTTTACAATGTTTCCTTACAAGCTAGTAAAGAAACAAAGAACAAAACATCATTAAGCTCTGGAACCACAACAGTTTCTTATGCGGCAATACAATATATTAAAGATAATATCAAAGTTTTAAAAAATAAGAATATACTTATTTACGGTTTAGGAAATATTGGATCTATTACAGCAAAAAGTTGCACCAAATATCTTCAAGAAACCAATATTACTATAGCAAACCGTACCATTGAAAAATCAATAAATTTGGCCAATGCCATTGGTGTTAAAAATATTGATTGTCAAAATTTGTACGATCACATTCAAACTGCCGATGTATTGATAGTAGCAACTGGAGCCAACAAACCAATTATAACTTCCAATCAATTTAAAAATAACAAAAAACAATTAATCATTGATCTGTCTATACCAAAAAACGTTGATAATCAGGTTCGGTTTTTAGAGAATAAAACTGTGATTGATATAGATATACTATCTCAAAAAACAAAAAACACGATAGAAAACAGAAAAAAACAAATTCCCCTTGTTGAAACAATTATTGAAAAATATAAAAAAGAGTTTTTGGAATGGTTGGGATTTAGAAAAAGTACACCTGCAATAAATAATCTTAAACTTTCTTTAGAGAGTATTCAAAAAGATACACTGCATAATTATTTAAAAAAACATCAAAATTCTAATTTAGATGAAGCAGAAGAAATTGCCTCTCAAATTGTAAATAAAATTGTCTCAAAATTTGCAATGCACCTCAAAGATGAACAGACTAGAACAAATCAGAGTATTCAAGTTATGAATGAAATATTTGTTTGATTAGTTTTTATCTTACTAATTACCATGCATATAAACTTGCCCATGAGGTAGTCAATTTTAATTTACTTAGAGGTATGCTCTTCTAAAGTTAAACCAATACTACAAAAAATATTAATTAGAACTATAAACCGTAATTACCCTCTAAAAACTAACTCGTAACTATTCTAACTATCTGACAATTATCACATTTATTTTGAAAATTATCATTTAAATTTATACCATATAATTTCAGCATATAAATGAATTACTAATTCTTGTTAATCAAGAAACTATTGTTATAAAAAAATGAAATCTGTTATTAGTATTTTATTTTTATTTTATTTTATTTTAGGAAATACACAAATAAAAGTATTGAACAATGATAATTACAAGGTTCAATGGATATCGCAATTTCCAAATAATAAATCTGATAAAAAACCGCACAAGTCCAAATGGCTAACCAAGTTGCTATTTGGTAAAAAGGCTGATCCTAACTTAATTAAACCCAATGCTATTTTAAAAATAAATAACGATTCCTATATGGTATTAGACCAAGGGAACAACACTATTTTTCAGATTAAAAATCAAGAAAAAAAACTTCCAAAAACCATTAAAAAAAATAAACTAGGCTTTACCTCTTTGGTGGATATGTGTGCGTTTTCAAACAATGAAATATTATTTACAGATTCTCGATTGAATCAAATTTTTAGATATAATGAAGAAAATAAAAGCCTTCTTCCATTAAAAACCAATCATAAGTTTAACAGACCAACAGGTATAGCTTACTCTAGTGTGACCAAAGAGATTTGGGTGGTTGAAACCGGTACACACAAAATAACAGTATTCAATGAAAACGGTGATTTGATCAAAACAATTGGAAAAAGAGGAACAAAACCCGGTGAGTTTAATTTTCCTACTTCTATTTGGATTGACAAAGCTGGAATCGTATACATTGTTGATGCCATGAATTTTAGAATTCAAATTTTTGATAAATCAGGAATCCTGATAAAAGTATTTGGAGAACCCGGTAACGCAACAGGTTATTTTTCTAGAAGTAAAGGTATTGCTACAGATTCTCTAGGAAATATTTACGTGGCCGATGCTCTTTTTCATACCATTCAAATATTTGATATAAAAGGAAATTTTTTATATCAGTTTGGAAATCAAGGCAGGGATAAAGGTCAGTTTTGGATGCCTTCAGGTATTTTTATAGATGATGATGATAAAATTTATATTGCCGATAGTTATAATGCCAGAATTCAAATATTTAAATTAGTCAGAGAAAAATAAAATGGAGAAAGCTATTTATATAATAATCATAATATTTAGCATCCCTGTATATACAACAGGTCAATCTATTGTTAACTCTAAGCATAATTTATCTGTAACGAGTCCAGGTACAATAAAAGCAACATCAGAATCTGAAGTATGTATATTTTGTCATACACCACATAGCAGTAGCCCAAAAAATCCTTTATGGAATAAAAATACAGCCGGTAGCACCTATATTTTATACAACAGTTCTACATTAGATGCTCTACCTGGTCAACCGGACGGAAGTTCAATTTTATGCCTTTCATGTCATGACGGTACCATAGCTTTAGGTGATGTTATTAGTAGAACAAACAATATTACGATGACCAATGAAATGTCGACTCGCGGTAACCTTACCACAGATCTTTCCAATGACCATCCTGTATCTTTTCTTTACGATGCTTCGCTAGCTACTTCTGATGGCCAGTTAAAAACGCCTCCTTTACTCAATGTAGCATTAGATAATAATTCAAAAATGCAATGTACATCTTGCCATGACCCGCATAAAGATACCAACCAAAATTTTTTGTTAGCGACTACTGAATTTTCGGCTTTATGTTACACCTGTCACGATAGAAACTACTGGACAAACAGCACACACAATACTTCAACCAGCTCATGGAATGGTTCTGGAAAAGATCCATGGGAACATCTTGAAAATGCATATACTACCGTTTCTCAAAATGCCTGTGCAAGTTGTCATAATACCCATAATGCCAAAGGAAAAATAAGATTGCTTAAGACCTTAACTGAAGAAGACAATTGTCTTGATTGTCACAATGGAAATGTTGCCACCAAAAATGTTCAAGCAGATTTTTCTAAAACTTTTAGGCATAATGTTTATGGTTATTTAGGTGTACATGACCCCAAAGAAGCAAATGCAGTACAAAACAGCCATGTAGAATGTCAAGATTGTCATAATCCACATGCATCCAACGCTTCTACTGCCTCTGCCCCATTTGTAAACGGTTTTAGCAAAGGGGTAAATGGTATTAATCAAAATGGAAATGATGTTGTTGAAGCTACTTATACTTATGAAATATGTTACAAATGTCATGCAGGAAACGCATGGTCTCCACCTCCATCACAATCTAGGCAAATTATTCAAAATAATGTAAGATTAGAATTTGACACCTCTAACCCTTCTTTTCATCCAGTTGTAGGTCCAAGAAATAATTTAGAAATTGCAGGAAACCTCTTACCTCCTAATACAGCTAGTACCGTTTTATATTGTACATCTTGCCATGCCAGTAATACAACAGGGGCAGCAAAAGGAGTGCATGGTTCTATTTACCCACGAATTTTAAAACTGCAATATGAAACTGCTGATTATACACAAGAATCTGCACAAGCCTATGCACTATGTTATAGCTGTCATGATAGAGCAAATTTTGTAAATAAAGACCGTCCAAATACCTTTAAAGAACACCGGGAACATGTGCTTAAAGAAGATACACCCTGTAGTGTATGTCATGACCCACATGGTATTAGTAGTACGCAGGGTAATAGTACAAATAATTCAAGTTTGATAAACTTCAGAACAGATGTTGTATCCCCTTATAATGGTAGACTAGAATATATTGATACAGGAAACTTTAGAGGAGAATGCTATCTGTCATGCCATGGAGAAGATCATAAACCAGAAGATTACTAATATTATCATTAGTGTCGGATAAAAGATATAAGACCACTTCGCTTTTAGAATAAAGACTTGATTTTAAATTTGAATTCGGCTTAAAATATTTTAAATTATAGTAAATTTTAATCGTACAGTAATGCTAAATTATAAATTGTTTTAAAGCAA
>CAYPHN010000178.1:0-7456 GCA_964410265.1 uncultured Flavobacteriaceae bacterium
GACCAAGATGGTAAATTAGTGGTCATGCTTGACAAAAGATCAGCTATTAATTCTGTACTACCTGTTGTTTGAAGCGCATTACTCACAGGAATCATGGCTCCCAATAATATAATGATTGGCCAATCTATTTGTTGGTAAAGTTCGCGAAGGGGCAAGATACCCGTAAAAATATACATCAAAACAGCTCCTGTAAAAGCCAAGGTGATGGGTAGAATACCGAACATACTTAATGCAATGGCAGAACCGAAAATTAATAACGCTAATCCTACTTTAGAAAATACACCAACCTTGACATCTCTTTTTGCCAAAGGTATAAGTTCGAGAGAGCTTATATTATCATTGAGATCATCAGCATTACCTTGTAATAACAATATATCACCAACTTTAAAAATTATTTCCCCAAGGCGTTTGCTAACAGGTTGTCCCTGATGAGCAATAGCCATAAGTGTTAATGTATTTGAGGTGTATTTGTAAAAAAAATCTCTATTTTGATTTTCTAATAGTGAACCTGGTGTTATCAGTACTTCCTTGAAAGCTGTGTTCGGGTCTTTTAACCGGTCTATGCGTTGGCGCATTGTTTTTGTAAGTCGCAAACCATATTCATCCATCATCAACTTCAAATCTACTGGGTCAGCTTTGATTTGAAACCTGTCTCCTTCATTAATAATATGCTCATTGTGGAGCAGACGCATGGTTTCATCTTCGGATATTTGTCCAAATACGGTAAGTCTGTTTTTTGTAAAATTTTCTATTTCGCTTATCTGTAATCCAATAAATTTACATCCTTTAGGTATACGTATCTCGGTTATATATTCATCAATAGAAAAAAGAGAGTCTGATATAGGTTCTTTATGAAGTGTTTTGGGTATCAACCGCCAACCAATAAGGGCAATAAATAATACGCCCATCAATGCTATTACTCCTCCTACAGGAGAAAAATCCAACATGCTAAACGCTTCTGGTTTAAATTGTTCAATATTTATATTTTGAGATGCAAAATATTTAGCAGATGGAGAAGATAGGTCTTCCAATGCTCGTGCTTTCAAATCGATGAGCTGTGTTTTACGAAAAGTAGAAATTATAATATTAGGAGGCGTGCCAATCATGGTTATCATACCGCCTAGAATACTAGCAAATGCTAGAGGCATTAGAATAATACTGGGTGATCGTTTTTGTTTTACGGAACTCTTGAGTGCTACCGGAAGCATTAAGGCAAGTGCGCCCACATTATTCATAATAGCGGAAAGAATGGCTACTACTCCGCTCAAGCTAGTGATATGAGTCAGCTGATTTTTAGAAAAAGGGGCCATTTGGCGAGAAATCAAATCAACTACCCCAGAATTTCGCAATGCTCTACTGATTATAAGTACCAAGGCAACAGTTATAACTGCGGGATGTGCAAAGCCAATGAATATATCAGACTCATCCATGACCAATTTTGATGTTTCTCCCCCCAGAACCTTGTCAGCTATGAATAAAGTGCCTAAGGCAATAATAGAAACAATATCATATCGAAAACGTCCCCAAATAAAAAGAGAAAAAGTCATTACGATAATTAATAATATAGCAATTTGGTCAATGGTCATTCTTTTCTTATTGATGTAAATTATACCTTAAAATTGAAGCCTAATCTTTGTTCTTCTTAAAAACACCTGTCTAATTTACGTTATGTCTTGTTCTAAAATATGGCTACAGGTTAAAATTGATTTATGCAACATTTTTATCAGCCTGCCGGACGGGCAGGCACACCCAACATGGAGTTTTGTAATCCAAAGATAGATGTAATCTCTGATTATAATATAATTTGATTGCATTTTTTACTACTTTTAGTGTAGTCTTGGTTGAAAAGAAGGTAATATATAAATAAAACTCATCGTTTAATATGCCAATAACCCTTTTGCAACTGTATTTTCAAAACAATGATTATACTCTATCATACTAATTTTAAACCCCTATCAGAATGATGGATAAGTCTTTTAAGGTTATCTGTATTACCAATAGCCATTTTTAATACGCTTAATGCTTCCAATTATATTTATGAAAATGATGATAAGAATTAATGGTTCTGCACGATGCTCTTCTTGCTTTTTTTGACCTATTTTTAGGGGGTCAATAAACTCGAATGACATGGTCAGATTAGATGGGAATTAGGTGGTAGTCAGAATCACCGGTTATTCCAAATTACCTCCAATTAATTTTCATAAACCTCTTATTCTTGACAAATTCTTTTGGTGTTTTCTCTAAAATTTCTAGTCTTAAGGCGTTTACCAATGCATCTTTATAAAAAGAATGGTGTATGACAATACTTACTTCTCTTACTGGTTTGGGTTCCGTAAAATGAATATTACAACCAAAATCATTTTTGTTAATTGCCATTTCAGGTACTAATGTAAAACCTCCATAATTGTCAACCATTTTTTTTAAAGCCTCAATTGAACCACTTTGGAATTTGATGTTTTTATTATTATCTGAGTTGTTACATATATTTAAAACTTGATTTCTAAAACAATGCCCGCTTTTTAAAAGCCACACATTGTCTAGGTTTTCAATTTCCTTTGCTGAGATAGTTTTCTTGTTTTTAATAAAGTCTTTTTTTTGTCCATAAAATACAAACGGCTCATTATAGAGTTTTATCTCCCTAATAAACGGTTCATTTAATGGAGTAACTAATATTCCAATATCTATTTCTTTCTTTTGTAATGCTGAAATAATATTAGAAGTTTGCATTTCATCAATATTTAGAACAGTATTTGGATATTTCTTAGAAAAAGAACCAGAAATTAATGGAATTAGATAAGGAGAAATTGTTGGAATTACGCCAATTTTAAAACTACCATCTATATTATCTAATTCTTTACTTACCATTTTTTTTAAATCGCTTACTTCACGTAAAATTATTTCTGCTTTTTTTATAAAAAGTATGCCTAATTCGGTTGGTTCAAAAGGAGATTTACTTTTATTAAAAATAGAGAAACCTATTTCGTCTTCTAACTTTTTTACTTGAATAGTAATTGTTGGTTGTGTTACAAAACATTTTTTTGCAGCCGTTACAAAATGCCTATAAGTATTTAAGGCATTTACATATTCTAATTGTTGTATAGTCATTAATATAGATTATATCTATACAAATATATATAATATTAATTTGATATATAGGTTGATTGTTTGTAAATTTGTACAATAATTTAAAATAATAAATAATGAAAAAAACAGCATCATTTATCATTTTGTTATTATTTTTCGCTGCTTGCAACAATGAGAATAGTAACAATCCAACAGATGGGGTTTCAGGTGAAACCATTACTAAGAAAAGTAATTTAAATAAAAGAGATGCTAATAATAGCGATTGGTGGCCTAATAGATTGAATTTAGACTTACTAAGAAAGCACTCTACTTTAACAAATCCTATGCATAAGGAATTTGATTATATTAAGGAGTTTAAAAGTTTAGATTATGTAGCATTAAAAAAAGATTTACGTACATTGATGTCAGATTCTCAAGATTGGTGGCCAGCAGATTACGGAAGTTATGCAGGCTTTATGATTAGAATGGCTTGGCATAATGCAGGCACGTATCGTTCAGGTGATGGACGTGGAGGTTCCAGATCTGCGCAACAACGATTTGCACCACAAAACAGCTGGCCAGATAATGCCAATTTAGATAAAGCAAGAAGGTTACTCTGGCCAATAAAGAAAAAATATGGCAATAAAATTTCGTGGGCAGATTTAATGATTCTTACAGGTAACGTTGCTTTGGAGTCTACTGGTTTTAGAACGTTTGGTTTTGCAGGAGGCAGAACAGATGTTTGGCAACCTAATGAAGATGTTTATTGGGGTGCAGAAGAAAAATGGTTAGACGATAGTAAACGCTATAAAGGAGATAGAGAACTTGAACACCCTTTAGCGGCAGTTCAAATGGGATTAATTTATGTAAATCCAGAAGGACCAAACGGTAATCCAGATCCGCTTTTAGCGGCAAAAGATATTCGCGAAACATTTGGTAGAATGGGAATGAATGATGAAGAAACTGTAGCGTTAATTGCTGGTGGTCATACGCTTGGTAAAGCACATGGAGCTGGTAAAACTTCTCATGTAGGTTCAGATCCAGAAGCATCAGATATTGAAGCACAAGGTTTTGGCTGGAAAAGCGATTATAAATCGGGTAAAGGGGCAGATGCAATTACATCAGGTTTAGAAGTAGTATGGACATCTACTCCTTCAAAATGGATTCACTTGTTCTTTTTTAATTTATTTGAAAACGAATGGGAACTAACAAAGAGCCCGGCAGGTGCGCATCAATGGGAGCCTAAAAACCCTAAAATGATGGTTCCAGATGCTTTTGATTCGGATAAAATGGTTAAACCAGGAATGTTTACTACGGATTTAGCATTAAGGTTCGACCCTATTTATGAAAAAATAGCAAGAGAATTTTACAAAAATCCAGATACTTTTGATGAAGCTTTTGCAAGGGCTTGGTTTAAATTAACGCATAGAGATATGGGACCAAAATCTACCTATTTAGGAGTGGAAGCACCTACAGAAGATTTGATTTGGCAAGACCCAATTCCCGTTGCAAACTATGACGCCATTACTAAGAATGATGTTGAAGCTTTAAAAAAACAAATTTTAAACTCAAGCTTAACCATTAGCGAAATGGTATCTACCGCATGGGCTTCCGCTTCAACGTATCGTAATTCAGATAGAAGAGGTGGAGCAAACGGAGCAAGAATACGCTTAGAACCACAAGTAAACTGGGAAGTAAATAACCCTACACAATTGATAAAAGTATTGACTGTTTTAGAACAGATTCAAAAAGAGTTCAATGCTAAATCAACTACAAGAAAAGTATCCATAGCAGATTTAATTGTATTAGCAGGTACTGCTGGAGTAGAAAAGGCAGTAAGCAATGCTGGCTATACTTATAAAGTGCCATTTACTCAAGGCCGTACAGATGCCATTCAGGAACAAACAGACATCAATTCATTTAATCTTTTGGAGCCTATGGCAGACGGTTTTCGTAATTACTTAAAAACGAAATACACAATTTCTACCGAAGAATTATTGGTTGATAAGGCACAATTACTAACACTTACAGCACCCGAAATGACAGTTTTAGTTGGTGGAATGCGTGCATTAAATGCAAATTTTGACGGAAGCAAAAACGGGATTTTTACCACTGATAAAGACAAACTTAACAACGACTTTTTTGTTAACTTATTAGAAATGGGAGTTGAATGGGAAGCCATATCGGATACTAAAGAAGAGTTTGTAGGAAAAGACATTAAAACAGGAGCTGATAAATGGATAGCTACAAGAGCAGATTTAATATTTGGCTCAAACTCAGAACTTAGGGCATTAGCAGAATTTTATGCAAGTGATGACTCTAAAGAGCAGTTTGTAAAAGATTTTATCTCCGCTTGGACCAAAGTTATGAATCTTGATAGGTTTGAATTGATTTATAAATAAGTACAAAGTAAACTATTTTATTATTAAAGTTTAATTTGTCGAAAAAAAATAATTAAAACTTAATTTTTTAATAACAATTCATTATTATCAATAAAAATAAAGAGGCTACCAACAAAGGGAGCCTCTTTTACATTGTACTAAATTAGTCGAATCTATCTGCGGGAAATACAGGTACTTTCAACCCTTGTGACGATTCCTATTTATTGAATCCACTTCGTCAGCTTATCGATGATGTTTAATACCATGCTTTATCTAGTCCTGAAATAACGTTATATAGTCTCTAAGCAATTCATCACCAATCTTTCTTAAGGCCACTAACAACTTGTTTACTTCATTGTAAACCCAAGTTTTATAGTAACTTGCCAACGATCTACATCTCCGTTTTGGATTGCACCTCTGGTTTCAACAATTTCAAACCACCTTAAATTACGAATCGATTCTGAAGCCTTTGCAATAGCATTTTTTACAGCATCATCGCTTGATATTGAAGAGGTTCCAGTAATTTCAATTTTTTTATATACATGATCATCCATAATAATTTGTTTTATAAATTCATAAAATCTGTGGCTAATAAGATACAAATTAACGTATTATAAAAATATTAAAAATGGAATTATTAGTTGTAAAGAAATGCTTTTGATACAATAGCAGTGTAACCTAACTTACTAATACGACATGTTATAAATCTATAAACAATTGCATTACAGTATATTAAATTGCCATATCTTTTAAAGCATATACAAACTTATCCAGTTCATTGGTAGACGTAAAAACATTTGGCGTAATTCTACAACCATGTACATATGGACGATTAATAGCCACGGTAAAAATTTGATATTTATCAAATAAAATCTTTGACATATCTGAAGCCTTCATACCTTTTACACGTACATTGGCTATGGCACATGATCTTTCGGCTTCAAATGGTGTGTTTATAATAATGTTTGGGTTGTTTTTGACTTGGTTGGTCCAGTAGGTTTTTAAATATTTTAATCGTGCTTCTTTTCGTTTGCTACCAATCACATTGTGATAATCAATGGCATTGCTAATACCCAATTCTACGTGTACAGGTACAGTACCAGTATGATTTAATCGATCAATATCATCTATTTCCATAATATCTTCAGCAAATAAAGGCCAAAGATTTTTGATTTTGTCTTTTTTTACAAACAGCATACCCGCTCCAAGAGGTACGCTTAACCATTTATGTAAGCTGGTTCCGTAATAATCACAATGCAGGTCTGGAATATTAAAATCAAGATGTGCAAAAGCATGCGCACCATCTACCATCACCGCAACACCTTTACTATGTGCCATATCACATATCTTTCTTACTGGTAATACCTGACCATTGATATTTACCACATGGCAAACCATCAATAATTTGGTCTTTTTGGTAATCATATTAGCATAAAGATTAACAATTTCCTCATCATTTTTAGGATGATTTGGTAAGGATATTTTTTTCGTAACAATACCATAACGTTCTTCCATCAATCTAAACATATTCATCATGGCGCCATAATCTTGTTCTGCAAATATCGCCTCGTCTCCTTTTTTCCAATGTTGTCCGTTTATTACAAGATCCAAAGATTCTGTTGTATTTCTTGTAATAATCACTTCGTCAAATGAGCAACCAGCCATTTCAGCGAGTTTTTTACGCGCTTTATTCTTGTTTCCCAATTGCACCGTTCTCATATACCTCGATGCCATAAAATTTACATCTTTTACATGTTCGAGGTAATGCGCTAAGGTTTTCTGAGGCATCATACTGTAATATCCATTTTCCAAATTGATATAATCAGGATTTAATTTATACCCAGCACGAATTTTTGACCAAAAATTTTCATTTTTCGCCAATATATCTGTTGGAATATCAGCTACTTCCTTTATTGTATTTGCCAATATATCCATAAATGGTAAGGATAGTCCAACACCTAATAAAGAAACTTGTTTTATAAAAGATCGTTTGTCCATGCTTTAAATATAGA
>CAYPHN010000179.1:0-1387 GCA_964410265.1 uncultured Flavobacteriaceae bacterium
TCTATTTGTTTTAATTTATCTGAAGATACTTTGCTTCCATAAGGAATTCTAGAGCTCAAACAAGGGCTTGCTGGTTTATCCCAAAAAGGAATTTTAAAATATAGAGCTAGTTTCCGTATATCTGATTTTGTCAATTCTAATTCTGCAAGTGGTGACCTTATATCATGTTCATTTGCAGCAATTAACCCAGGCCTATAATCACTCAAATCGTCTTTATTCGTTCCGTTTAAAACGATAAAATTCGGATAGTTTTTTTTAACTTCATCCAATCTTGTATACAAATGTGATTTGCAAAAATAACATCTGTTAGATGGGTTTTTATTATAATTTGCATCAACTAATTCTTTCGTAAAAACCGTTTCAAGATAGATATCGTTTTTTTGAGCAAAATCAACTGCCAATTGATAATCTTTATCTTTTAAGCTTTCGCTCTTTGAAATTACACCAATTGCATTATTTTTTCCTAAATATTTTCTGGAAAGCAAAAGAACAAGCGCCGAATCAATCCCACCTGAAAAGGCAGTTATCGTACCCTCAAACTGATCGAACCAGTTTTTCAATTTGGTAATTACTTTTTGATTCATTTTAATTGCTTGTAGATTTCAAATAAAAAATATAAAGTTAGGTATCTCTAACAACTTCCCAAAACACCATCGAATTTATGTTACACAAATAAACTCAATATCGTGCACAATCCATTGTTATATGTTATAAATAAGTTATAAAATATTAACCCAAATAGGACATAAATATAATACCAACTATAATTTGAGTTAAAATTGTTACATTTTATTATCCGTAGTACCTTATAAAAGATATAAGACCGCTTCGCTTTAAGAACTTAGACTAATGACTTTATTTAACAATAGTTCAAACAATAATATGAATATTAAACGGACTGTAATATTTTTTTAATAAATAAGAGGTATTAAATCTCATCTCTCAGCAGAAGGGACTGAATCCAATGATAGGATTCGACCATAATGACGAGGTACCTGATGGCTGGCAAGCAGGTTCAACTAACTAAAAAATTGAACTTAATTTTTTAGAGTTTCACGAATAAATAATTAACCTTTAATCGGATAACACCTTTCTAACAAGTTAAAATTTACTTATTACTATCCTTTAACAAGGGAACAAATCTAAAATCACCAAATTCATGTTTTTCAAATGATGTATCTCCTTTACGGATAAAAAGTGTCATAATTTGAGATCCTTCCCCTACAGGGATTACTAACCTCCCACCTATTTTTAGTTGGCCCAATAAAGTTTTTGGCACATATGGTGCTCCGGCTGTAACAAGTATACCATCAAATGGTGCTGCTTCAGGCATTCCTAAATATCCATCGCCAAAAGCTAACTTCTTTGGAACATAACCAACCTTAGG
>CAYPHN010000179.1:1440-7426 GCA_964410265.1 uncultured Flavobacteriaceae bacterium
ACCTAACTCAATTAACACAGCTGTTTGATAACCAGAACCGGTTCCTATTTCTAATATTTTGTTACCTGCCTTAACCTTCAATAATTCTGTTTGAAAGGCTACGGTATAAGGTTGTGAAATTGTTTGTTCGGCGGCAATTGGAAAGGGTTTGTCTTGATAAGCAAAATCAATAAAACTAGAATCCATAAAAACGTGTCTCGGTATTTTTTTTATGGCCGATAAAACGTTTTTATCTTTTATTCCTTTGGATTCTATAGTTGCAACCAATTGATTGCGAAGTCCTTTATGTTTTGGCAAATCTTTTAAAATCATGGGGGTAAAAATAGATAAAATAATTACGAATAAAATGGTAATTATATTTTTTGTTTTTCCAAGATAAATAATTCAAAATTCAACTACATTTACTCATTTACAATATCTTGATATTGTTCGATTATAAGGTCAAACTGCCCAGTGGTTAAAACATAAATAAAAGAAATTAATGATATTGCCCCGATAACAATACCAATAATTGATGTTGTTTTTCCAGTATTTGCATTGTTAATACCATCATACTGGTCTGGATCGTTATTATGAATTGCTATGGCCTTATTCGCATTATTTAAACCAATGAGTCCTATAATAATTCCTATGATATTAAAACAACAGCAGGCAGTAATAATGGAGATAATACCTAATATTAAGGCACTTTGCGAGTGTGGTAATTTTTCTTTGTACATAGTAAATGGATTGCTTAGATTATTTTAATAATATAACTTACAAGGATGATAATGATATTTATAATAAATAGCCATTTTAATAGGATATGGCCCTTTTGAAAATTAAATTTTAAGTGCAAGCCTAAAAATAGTAACATGATTATTAGGGTATATATCGCAGGGTACAAAATTAAGGCCTCTGTAAATTCACCTTTTAACAAATGAATTATAGCCCTTTGCAATCCGCAACCAGTACATTCAACACCTGCAATTTTCCATTGACAGGAAAGCATATTTTCTTCTAAAAAAGAAACAAAGCCCATGTTTTAAACTTTTAATAAATATATAAAAAATATTGGTGTTTAAATACAAATTGTATTTTTGTTGTATGATTAAAAAACAAGCATTCAATCTTGGCGACCAGGTGTCTATGTTAAATGAAGCTATTTCCGGTGAAATTGTAAATATGGATAAGGATCATATTGTGATAATGACTAAAGATGGTTTTGAATATACATGTTCTATGAATGAGATTGTTCGCAATGCTGAATTACCAGATTTTTTATTTGAAGGAATCGAAAAAGGTATTAAAAATAAAAAATCACCCTATTTAAATTCAACCAAAAAAGTTAAAAACAAAGAAAAGTCTAAGGTTTTAGAAATTGATTTGCATATACATGAACTCGTGGATACTGAAAAAGGTATGCGTAATATTGATATTTTAAACTTACAATTACAAACTGTTAAAAAACAAATGGAATTTGCCAAACAAAATAAAATTCAACGGGTAATTTTTATTCACGGTATTGGCGCAGGCGTTTTAAAAAAGGAATTACACCATTTATTAAAAAAATATAAGGTAGATTTTTTTGAAGCTTCCTATAGCAATTATGGGCAAGGTGCTACAGAAGTTTATGTTTATCAGAACTGATGTGAAGGAGTGAGATGGTGATAGAGTGACATGGTGATGCAGTGACAAAGTGATGGAGTGACAAAGTAATGGGGTGATTTAGGGTTACATTAACACATTGGCTCATTCCCACATTATCTCACAATCACACATTAGCTAATTAATACATTAATTAACAGCTGTCTCAAAAACACCAAAAAGATAAATATCGTTAAATATTAACGATTCATTGCCACTTTTTAAAACCACATCCATTAATACTACGGTATGTTTCCATGCAATTACATTCGCGTTTCCTTCTTCAAATACCGGTTCATTTTCTACTAAAATAGTTCCCGATTCACCAGCCCAATTTTTTAATACTTTAGGTTCAACAGGTGGTACTGCAGCACAAAAATAATTTGATGGTACCTTGTTGTCAAAAACTCTGTCGGTAACTGTGTAATCACCATTTAAACTTACTTGAATGGGAAGAACCACTTCTTCGTCCATTCTAATTTCATTATCCGTTAAAGTAACAATTAATGCCTCTTTTTGGCCGTTAGCACTCAATCTATACATGGTAATATTGATGTCACCACATACATTTACCTTCTCTTCAAATTCAAAGCTGGCAATGTCTAAATTTCCATCATCACAAGACAATACAAATAGCATGATCAAAATCAAAAATAATCGTTTCATTTTAAAGTTTTAAAAGAGCAAAAATAAGTGTTTTATGAGCCAATTTAAAGTCAATTAACAAAATAAAATTATTTACTTTTGTACTATGCAAAAAATCTACTTTGATAATGCCGCAACAACACCCATAGATAATGATGTTATTGCATTTATTACTACTTCTATGACAGATAATTTTGGCAACCCATCTTCTAGTCATCAATTTGGTAGAAAGGCAAAAGCTATGGTTGAAGAATCGAGAAAAAGTATCGCTAAAATTTTAAATTGTTCCGCTTCAGAAATTGTTTTTACCGCTGGTGGCAGTGAGGCGGATAATTTAATTTTATACAACGCGGTTACAAATTTAAAAGTGACACGAATTATCAGCTCTAAAATTGAGCATCACGCTGTATTACATACTTTGAATGCGCTAAAAACATCCTTTAATATACATGTAGAACTAGTTGATTTAGATGCAAATGGGAATATAGATTTAGAACACCTACAAAGTATCTTACAAGATAGCTCTGATAAAACTATGGTGAGTTTGATGTTGGTAAACAATGAAATAGGAAATATTTTAGATTTGCAAAAGGTAATTGAGATTTGTAAAAAAAATAATGCTTTATTCCATTCGGATACGGTGCAAGGATTGGCACATTTAGAAATGGACTTACAAAAAACCCCTATTGATTTTATGGCGGCTAGTGCGCATAAATTTCATGGACCAAAAGGTGTTGGATTTGCTGTTTTTAAAAAAGGCTTTGGTATTCAACCTATATTACATGGTGGAGAACAAGAAAGAGGAGCTCGAGCTGGCACCGAAAATTCTCATAGTATTGCGGGGATGGCAAAAGCTTTGGAGATCGCCACAAATAATTTATCAAAAGAGAGAAAAGCTATTGAGAGATTGAAACAATACTTTATGGGTCAGCTTAAAAATAATTTTAATGGTGTTCATTTTAACGGAAATTCTGGTCTTATGGATAGAAGCGCTTTTCATATTTTAAGCGTTCGATTTAACAAAGATTACCCTATGTTACTTTTTAATTTAGATTTAAAAGGCATTGCTGCTTCAGGCGGAAGTGCATGTCAAAGTGGTAGCAACCAAGGTTCTCACGTGTTAAATACTATATTAACTATAGAAGAAGCTTTAAAAACTTCTGTGCGATTTTCTTTTAGTAAATACAATACAATAAAAGAAGTGGATGATGTAATTGAGGCTTTAAAAGAAATTATTCATTAAAAATCACCAGTGTCCAGTAAAAGATATTAGACCGTTTCACTTTTAGAATAATGACTTGATTAAAACTATCACACAAACAACGATAAAAATTACTATAGTTTTTAAAAAAAACCTTTAAAAAGTAAAAACTCCCACTAAAGTGAGAGTTTTATAAGCAAATAGTATTTAAGTTACTAATATTTTAAGTCTAATTGTCTTTATCTAAATAATCTGGAATTCCATCACCATCAGTATCATCATTGGTAGGATCACCATCGCCATTAGCATCTTCATTTTTAGTTAAAATGCCGTCACCGTCATCATCTATATCTAAATAATTAGGTATCAAATCTTCATCGGTATCATCATTTTTCACATCACCATCACCATCAATATCTTCATCATTATTTACAACCGAATCATTATCCGAATCAGCAATAACAACTTTACCTAATTCAACAAAAAAGTAAATGGATTGATTTGGGGGAATTCCTTGTGTTCCGGTATTTCCATAGGCCATTCCTGAAGGAATAAAAAAGAAGCCGCCACCAGTGTTTTCATATCCAAAAGATTCATCAGGGTTAATTATTTTCTCTCCTTCTTTAAAATGTGGCATACCATAACGCCATCCCTCAATTAAACTTGGCAAATGAAACCATGATCTTGAAGAAGTAAAACTTAAATTTTGATCAAACAATATACTATCCAAAGTAAAACCTCTATATTTCATTTGAATAGAATCATTTCTTGACGGATTTTTACCAATCCCATCTGTATCAACGTAATAATACATTTTATAATTGATGTCATTAAAGACCATATTTTCCGTTTCAACAATACTGAATAAAGATACTTCTCCATTTAAAATGGTATCTATTTCTTTTTCATCTGTAAAATAATGACTCTGTAAAAATTCTACAAGAATTTCATCATCTATCAAAGCTTGAGCCACCGGATCAAACGTATCTTTGTCCTCATCCTTACTACAAGAAAATGCAACAATCCCAATAAATAAAAATATTAAATATTTCAATTTCATGTGTCTAAATTTTAATCTTTATAGGTGATACATGCTGTCTGCCTGCCGAAGGCAAGTTCGCTATTAGTCACCCAATCAAGTTGGGTGCAGGCTATTCCTTTGTATGTCAAAATTTGGAATGCTTGTTTCATAAATAGAATTTTTGAAGCGCAATTTACAATATTATCTTTTGTAAAAACAAAAAGTATATAGTTAAAATTTACGCAACCATATTCTTTTAAAAATCGTGCTATATCAAAATTCAAGATAAAATCCTTAATGTTATTTTACGAAATTAATCTTTCGCATTCTTAAACTTAAAGGGGTAACTTCTAAATATTCATCTGCTTTGATATACTCCATACATTCTTCTAAAGAAAATGCTTTTTTAGGGGCGATATTCACTGCAGTATCTGTACCTGACTTACGAACATTGGTTAGTTTTTTACCTTTGGTTAAATTAATTCCCATATCTTCTTGTCGGTTATTTTCACCAACAACCTGACCTTTATAAATCTCTTCATTTATATCAATAAAGAAAACACCTCTATCTCCTAATTTATCAATAGAATATGCTGTTGCTTTTCCTGCTTCTGCAGAAACCAAGGCACCATTAACCACATCACTAAAATCACCTTTATAAGGTCCGAACCTATTAAAAGTATGATTTACAATAGCTTCACCTGATGTAGCTGTTAAAATTTTATTTCTCAAACCAATCAATCCTCTTGATGGTATTTCAAACTCTAAATGCTGAAGGTCACCTTTTGGTTCCATAACCAATAAATCTCCTTTACGCAAAGACACCAAATTAATTACTTTACTTGAAGATACTTCAGGAACATCTACCACCATTGACTCAATAGGTTCGCTTTTAACACCATCAATATTTTTTATAATTACCTGAGGTCTACCTACCTGTAATTCATAACCTTCTCTACGCATGGTTTCAATAAGAACAGATAAATGAAGAACTCCACGACCAAAAACAGTAAATTTATCTTCAGAATCTGTTTCGTCTACGCGCAATGCAAGATTCTTTTCCATTTCTTTAAATAATCTATCACGTAGGTGACGAGAGGTAACAAATTTACCTTCTTTACCAAAAAATGGCGAGTTATTAATGGTAAACAACATACTCATTGTTGGTTGGTCAACTTCTATACGTGGTAATGCTTCCGGGTTTTCAAGATCGGCAATGGTATCGCCAATTTCAAATCCATCAATACCTGTTATGGCACAAATATCACCACTGCGAACTTTACTAGTTTTGGCTTTACCCAATCCTTCAAAAGTATGTAATTCTTTTATTCTTACTTTTTTTGTAGATCCATCCGACTTACAAAGCATATAATCTTTGTTTTCTTCTATATTTCCTCTAAAAACTCTACCTATAGCAATTCTTCCTGTAAAAGATGAAAAATCTAAAGAAGTAATTTGCATTTGAAGTGTTCCTTCTTTATAAGGAGCTTCAG
>CAYPHN010000180.1:0-7390 GCA_964410265.1 uncultured Flavobacteriaceae bacterium
GGGGCCGGGGGGATCTTGAGCCATCCAACATTCATAATAAATATTGAAATAAATTGATAATCAGAAAGTTAATAAATGTTCGTCACTGCGAGTTTTACTTTTTCAGTAAAATGTGGCAGTCTCATCATTCATTAAAAAGAGATTGCCACAGGTAATTTAAAATTTCTAAATCAATCATTTTCAAATTACAATTGTCTCTGCCTAACTATTTCATAAAGAGCAACACCACAAGCAACCGAAACATTGAGGGATTCGATTTCGCCCAATAGTGGTAATTTACCTTTGTGGTCACAATTTTTTAAAACGGAATTTGATATTCCTTTGTGCTCAGAACCCATAATTAAAGCTGTTGGTTTTTTAAAATCAATATCATAAATTGAATTATTGATTTTTTCAGTGATACCAACAATTTGAATATCAATACCTCTTAATTGATAAATGGCATCTAAAATATGATTTACTTTACAAATGGGGATTTTAAAAGCGGCACCAGCTGAAGTTTTTATGGCATCTGCATTAACAGGTGCACTTCCTTGGGTTGGAATTATTATACCGTGAACTCCAGTACATTCAGCGGTTCGAATTATGGCACCCAAATTACGTACATCACTAATTTGATCTAATAATAGAAAGAGTGGTGTGTTGTCTTGATTTAAAACATTTTCTATAAGATTTTCCAAAGAAACAAAAGAAATAGAAGATATTTTAGCAACAGCACCTTGGTGATTCTGATTTTTTGCAAGTCGGTTTAATTTTTCAACCGGTACATGACTGACTGATAGTTTTTTTTCTTTAATTAATTGGAGTAATTCACCTGCTAATTCACCTTTTAAGTCTTTTTGAATATATATTTTTTCAATTTCCTGACCAGCATTTATGGCTTCTATTATTGCTCTTAAACCAAATATTTTAGTAGATGTATTTTCCATATTACAAAGATAAGTGGAATAAAGATATTTTGGCGAGTATTTATAAAAAAACCATCCCGATTGCTCAGGATGGTTATCATATATAAAAAGTGTCTAATCTAAATTATATATTATATTTATTCATCACCTTCATCTTCATTACATAAGTTTAATGCAATTTCTCCAACAACCGGAGAAGGACCAGTATCAATACCTAAGAATCCACTTGGTGTATATATTTGGAATGTAACTTCACTATCCCATGCACCTGAGTTAAATTTAAATACTAGCTCCATAGTTCCAACAGGTACATTCACAGTATGCGAAGTTGCACTACCATCATCCAATGTATAATCAGTAGTAACACCATCGATTACAACAGATATGGAAGCACCATTCCAGCCATCACCGTATGCATCTTGAAAATCCATTTCATAAATCCCTGAATATGGCACTGCAGGAATACAAAGCATACCAGCTTGATATTCATATGGAGAGCTAAAATAAGAACCTTGTAAACTACCACTACCATCAGCGACACTAAATGTTCTACCATCTGTTAAAACAACCTCAAGTCTAAATGTAAATACATCTCCTCCATCATATTCTCCGGTTTGCAAGCCTAAAGCAGCAGCGGTTTCAGATAAAGTTGATGAAATTGCTATTGAAGGTAAACCATTAGCACTGGTTGTAAATTCAGAAGCTGGAAATGAAGATAATGAAACTTCTGGTTTAGAATTGTCCGTACCATCATCTTTATTATCTTTAAAGCTCACATAAACATTAATTTGTGTTAACAAATCTCCGTACTCTTCATCTTGCTCTTCAACAATTATCTTCCATTCAGAGTTTATATCATCTCTGTTAAAATCATTACTGATTCTTTCAAGTGTTCTAATAATGGCACCATGTTCTTTACCATCTAGAACACCGTAAATTGCATTGTCTGGATCTGTATTACAACTAACGAAAGCAGTTACAGCAAACAGTGCTAATATTATTTTATTTATAAATTTTTTCATTTTTAAATATATTTATTAGTTAGACATTGGAAAACCTGGAGAAGAAGGGTTCGTATCCCAGAACACTTGTTCGGCCACTCCATCTTTTTGCGTTGCGTTGGCGTTGTTGTTCGCGTAATTAGCAGGGTAAAAGAAAGAGCGAATAAATCCACCTGGATTAGGCTCAACATTTGGTTGTAAACTTGTTGGGTAACCAACTCTTCTATAAAAGTTATAAGTATCAATACCATTACCATAAGAGGCAACAAAGTATTGTGAAGCAACAACTTCCATTTTGTCAGCAGCATTATCAAAAGCATCACTCATATCATCATAATGGTCAGCGATATTATCACCTTCATTAGGGTCATCATTGGTAGCGAAACTAGTAGCTTTTGCAACAGATTTAGAAATACCACTTAACATAGCGTCTTTAGCACCAGCTTCATCACCACCTACCAAGCTTAATTCAGCAATCCAGAAGTCAGTCCAACTAGATAATAATACAGGAGTTATACCATCACCGCCTCTTCCAGCTCCATTTTTCTTAGATTCGAAAGAGCTATCGTCAAATACTCCACCTGCAGGGTATACTCCAGCTAGAGTTCTTAAGAAACCATCTGGTGGTATACCATCATCATCACCATGATCTCTACCCCAGTAACCTTCTTGTAAACCACAAAATGTAAATCCTGCATAATGAGGAGGCGCTGTTTCTAAAGAACAATTTAAAGTTTCTTCGTTAGGGTCAGCACCAAAACCAGGTGTATTGGCATTTTGGCGATAGTAATAATATAATATTCTAGGGTCATTTGAGGTTAACATTTCGTTCATTAACCAGTTAGACATGTATCTTTCACCACCTGTTGGTGTATAACTTGCTTCATAACGAGGGTGACGTGTGTCAGGTTGAATTTCGTTAGTTCCCCAAGTAAATTGAAAGTCATCATCATTAGAAACGATATAGTTACCAGAATTAACAATAGTCATAAAGTTAGTAGCTGCACTAGCATCTACTAGTCTTGTAGCGATATAAGCTTTCATTTTAATAGTATTGGCAGCTTTGATCCATTGGTCCCAATCACTATCATAAAAGAAATCATATTGCGGGTCTGCAGCAGCATCTTTTTCAAAATTAGCAATTGCCTGATCTAATAGGTCAATAGCAAAGGCATAAATACTTTCACCAGAATCTGCTTTAGGATTTAAATTTTCACTACCTAATAAAGCTTCAGTATTAGGAATTTCACCAAAAAAGTCAGATAAAGCGATAAGCGTATAAGCTTTAATTACTTGGCCTATACCAATATGCTTGTTTAGATCAGACTCTAAAGCCAAAATATTCATTTTATTGATATCTTCCATAATTTTTTGGTAAGCAAATCTCCATTCTCTGTCAAAACTTGCAGGAGAGTATGCGTTTTGATAATCTCTACCGTTCATATTGTCTAAGCGAGTTACACGACTAGCAGTTCTACCAAGCGGCTCTACAACTTCTTTAGCAAAATCAACCTGAATTGCATTCAAAAAGAAATCAGGATTTGCCTGATCAGGTGTTAGTGCATTTGGATTTTCGGTCATATCCAAAGTGAGTGTTTCACAGGATACAAGAAATATTGCTCCTGATAAAAACATCAATTTTATTAATTTAATTATTTTTTTCATAATATAAATAGTTTTATTTTTTGTTTAAAAGGAAATTTTAATACTCATACCATATCTTTTTCCACTAGGTGCATTTTGAAATTCAAAACCACGACCATTACCAACACCTAAACCGGCCAATTGAGGGTCGAAGTTTACGTTTTCTGGAATGTTAGGAGCAAAGAACCACATATTGTATCCTGAGAAAGTTAGACTTAAAGACCCAATTGGTGAATTGTCTAAAAATTTAGATGGTAAAGAGTAGCTTAAAGATAGTTCTTGTAATCTGTAAACCGTAGCATCGTAAACTTTTAATTCGTCTGGACCATAAAGTACATTAGAGAAGTAAAAAGTTGAATTATTGATCTGTGTAGTATTTGGCTGACCAGCTGGGTTAACACCTGGTAAGATAAATGAGTTAGCACGATCAACACCTTTTTCAGAAACTACCCCTCTACCTAATAAAGTAGCAGTAGTCCAAGATAATACGTCTCCACCTTCTACCCATGTGAATAGGAAGTTAAAGCTGAAGTTTTTATAGGTCATTGAGTTTGACAAGTTAAAGTTGAAATCAGGATTCGCATCACCAATGATGTTGTTACCTTGTTTTTCAACATAACTACCTGCAGAGTTCACTCTAAAGTTACCCGCATCATCACGATCAACAGCAGTACCAACCATAGTTAATATAGATTCTCCTTTAATGGCGGCATTACCTCCATTTGAGAAACCTGAATAAACAACGATATCTGTATCTAAACCTAAGTCAGTTACAATAGCGTCGTTAGTAAAGAAATTCATATTGGTATTCCAGTTAAAACCATCATCATCATTTCTAATAATGTCTATACCTAAGTCAAGTTCCCAACCTTCGTTTTGTACCTCACCAATATTGGTAGTGGTTCTAGTATAACCAGTTTCAGGACCTAAAGGTCTTTCAATAATAAGGTCATTGGTTGTTCTGGTATAGTAAGATGCGTCTATAGATAAACGATTTTTAAACAATCTTGCTTCCACACCAAATTCTAATTCAGCAATAGTTTCTGGTTTTAAATTGGTATTTCCTAATACACGACCTGTTGTATTTGTAACTACATCTACACCACCATCACCCTGAAAATATTGTGTATCTAAAATTAAAGTTGAAGAAATTGGATAACCTCTAGGGAAGTTAGAAGATGTACCGTAACCGGCTCTTAATTTTAAATAATTAAGTGTTTCGCTACCTTTTAAAGCTTCAAAAGCTTTGGTAGGGATAAACGCTATGTCTGCAGATGGGTAAAAGATAGATCTGTTGGCTTCTGCTAAGTTAGATACCCAGTCTTTTCTGCCAGATAAGGTTGCATAAAGAAAGTTATCAAATCCAAAACTAGCAGTACCATAAGCACCTAAAGTATTTCTTTCTTCATAATTTTGAATTTCATCTTGTACAGCAAAGTTAAAGTGTCTTAAAACACCAAATACTTGTTGTCCTGTACTTCTAACACCATTTCTATCGAAAACTTCTCTTCTTGACGTAGCACCTACAGTAAAGTTCACATCAATACGATCTGTAATATCATAATCACCATTTAATATAAAGTTATGGTCATCAATAGTGTTTGTATTTGTCCAAGTTTCATAAACACCAGATTGATTTGCAATACTACCGGTTTTACCACCTTTATTAGAGAAGTTGGTATTGTTTTCATTGTAAACATCTAAACCATAATTATAGGTTACGGTTAAATTGTCGTTTATTTCGTAATTCGCAGAGAGATTACCGTATGTTCTGAAAGTTTCTTGAATATTTCCGGCATTATTAATTGTCCATAAAGGATGTTGTATACTGTTATTTTGTCTGTAATAAACAGATTCACCCGTAACAGGGTTTTGAAAAGGAAGCCCAAGCATATCTACACTACGAGGTGTATAAAATAAGTTACCAAAAATAGAAGCATTTTCACCAGCTACATTACTACCTGTACTCGCTGCAACGGGAGGTGTTTTAAAACTTGTTTTGGTGTAGTTTAAATTACTATTGATAGTTAATTTATTAGATAATTTAGCTCTACCACCAACACTAAAGTTGTTACGAACTAATTTGTTACCAGGAGTAAAACCTTCATCACTTAAATTACCATAATTCACATTATAAGTAACATCACCACTTTTAGAAGCACCTCTTGCATTTACATTGATATTAGATACAATACCTTTTCTAAAGAAGTTTTTCACACTATCATAAGGTCTCCAATCTACACGAGCATTAGCAAATTCGGGAAACGCTTGCGGTGTGCCTGTAGCATCAGATGCTGTACTATAAGGATGTGGAAGAGTTCCGTTTGCATCAAATGCACTACTGTTACCCCAGCCACCTGGACCACCTTCAGCAAAACTAGGACCCCAGTTACTAAAGAACCATCCAAAAGCTTGATCAAAACCACCACCATATTCATTTTGGTAATCTGGTAAAGAAGCAACCTCATTGATAAATAAGGAAGTCATTACTGTTACTTCATTTTTCTTAGCACTACCACCTGCACCAGCTCCAGATTTGGTTGTGATCAAGATCACACCATTTCTACCATCTGTACCGTAGAGTGTAGCTGCAGCCAAACCTTTTAAGATACTTACACTTTCAATATTGTTAGGATCAAGGTCTAAGAAACGACTAGAACCATTGTTACCATCTACAAAGTCTCCTTGTGCATTGGTACCACTACTAAAAGGAACACCATTTACTACAAATAGAGGCTGGTTACTACCACTAAATGAATTCATACCCCTAATAAGGATACTCGTACCAGAACCTGACATACCACTTTGTGATTGGATGTTTATACCGGATGCTTTACCTGCTAAAACACGTCCAATGTCACCATCGGCACGTTGTTCAAGCATGTCCTCCTTTACAGTTGAAACGGCATAACCTAAGGCTTGTTTCTCTCTCTTGATACCAAAAGCTGTTACAACAACCTCATCTAAGGTGTTGGCTTCAGAAACCATCGTTACGTTGATAATATTATCAGAACCGACTGTTCTTGAGACCGTAGACATACCCACAAAACTATAGCGAAGAATATCACCTTGATTAGTTTCAATGGTATAATTACCGTCAAAATCTGTTTCAGTACCTGTTGAAGTACCTTCAATTAATACACTAACACCAGGTAATGGGCCTGTTTCATCTGAAACAGTACCAGTGATAGTTCGATCTTGTGCAAAGGTTATTTGCACTACAAACGCTAGTAAAAGCGTCATAATTCCACTTAACTTTGTTTTCATTATATAAATTATTTGAATTAATTTGATGTCAAAAATCATAATAAAAAGTTAATAAACCAAAGTTTTATCATAAAAATATCATAAATAATGTTAAAAATATGTTCTCACTTTATTTTGAAATAGTTTAAATAACTGAAAAATAGCTAAGTATGTAAATTTTATTTTAACATATAATTAAGCAAATTAGCAATGATAAAATCGATTTGTTTGTTTCATTAGGCGGTTAAACAAATCATGTTTGGTAAAATTATATTGTATTATTTTATGTTTTTATAGGGTTTATCGATGGAGTGTTGTGGTATTGGTAAATTGTAATATTTATTGTTAAGATATATCTATTTAATGGCATATTTTTATATAAATATAATATGAATCTGTTTTAATAAGTTAAATTTATTGGCATTGTTAGAATATAACCTTTTGCAACGGTCTTGGTTCGTGTTCATGAAATTGTTTTAGAAATGTTAAAAACATAGATTAAATTTACTTTTGATTCTATAAATTAAACCTTAGGTCGAACACAGTCCATCAATGTGCAAAAAAGCACATATTATCTATTTTGATAACTTA
>CAYPHN010000181.1:0-7347 GCA_964410265.1 uncultured Flavobacteriaceae bacterium
TAGTGATTTAGAAATAGTTGCTACTCTAGCTTTTACAGCTTCTATTACTTTTTTAGAGTTGCCACCCTTTAACATCATCACCTGCCCCAATACCTTTTCTCCTTGGCCATTACCTGTAATTGCACCAAAACGGTTAGCAGTTCCAAAACTTACATGAGCCACATCCTTAATATATATAGGAAGTTGATGACTAGAACGTACAGCAATGTTTTCTATATCTTCTAAACTATTTACTAATCCCTCACCCCTAATGAAATATGCTTTATTCAATTTTTCAATATATCCGCCACCAGCAATACTATTGTTCTTTTCAAGAGCATTATACACATCAATTGCTGAAATATTCATTGCCTTTAATTTTTCGGTATTTATAGCAACCTCATATTGTTTTAAATAACCACCCCATGTATTCACTTCGACAACTCCAGGAATACCAGATAATTGCCTTTTAACAATCCAGTCTTGAATGGTTCTTAACTCAGTAACTGAAAATTTATCTTCGTAGCCCGGTTCAGTATCTAAAATATATTGATAAATTTCTCCTAAACCGGTAGTTATGGGCCCCATTTGGGGAACACCAAAACTTTCTGGTATTTTTTCCCTGGCGGATTTAATTTTTTCAGAAATGAGTTGCCTTGGAAGATAAGTACCCATCTTATCTTCAAATACTATGGTTACAACCGACAAGCCAAATTTGGAAATTGATCTTATTTCAACCACACCGGGTAAATTAGACATTTCTATTTCTACCGGATAGGTTATAAATTGTTCAATATCTTGGGTTGATAAATTTTTTGATGTGGTAATAACCTGAACTTGATTATTTGTTACATCGGGTACTGCACCAATTGGTATTTGACTAAGAGAATAGAAACCGAAACCAATGATAAACGCGGTAAATAAGAAAACTATTAGCTTATTTTTTAAGCTGAATTTTATAATTTTTGATAACATAATTCATTTGTATTATATAAAGTTATTCTTCTCAAGAACAAATTGAGAGACTATTGATAAAACATTAAATACCATATATATTTACCCTAAAAGTATTTTTATACTAATAAAATATATCAATGATTTTAACTAAAATGAATTAAGCTATTTGGGGAGGTTGAAAAATATCGGTTTCATCAAGTGAAGCATAGTTTTCTTGATAGAAAAACCTTCCGTTTTGGTAAGTAAATAATTGTTGTAGATCCGTATATTTTATTTTAAATAAAATATAAACAGTTATATGATTGATACTGTAATCTTGATCAAAAGGCAATTGATTATGATCCTCTTTTTGGTGATTTTTACTATGATTTTCTTTTAATTCTCCATAGTGTTTTGAAAAAAAAGTAAAAATATCATCGCCGTAATTATCAGCATGATATTGAATATGTTCAACCAATTCATTGAGTTTACATAAATCATTAAAATGAATATTTAAACTTTGAAAAAGTATAAAACTTGATAATAATATGGAAAATAATTTAGTACCCATTTTCAAATACAAAAATAAGCAATTAAAAGATAAATTTATCTGTTTAGTATTTATTTAAATGATACCAGTATAAAATTTATTTATATTATAAAAATTAATCTGTTTTTTATATGGTGAAACTGTTTATTTTTGCATCATTAATTAATTTGATTTCACATGAATAATATCACACATTTAATATACGATTACCTTTTAACATTTGGATTTACAGAATCATCAGCTAGATATTTAAATTTATTTGGTTTATTATTAATTCTACTTCTAATTGTATTTTTAATTGATTTTATCACCAGAAAAATATTAGTAAACCTTTTTCACCAATACTCAGAAACAACAAAGACGAAATTTGATAATTATTTGGTAGCCAACAAAGTACCAAGAAATATTGCCCATATTATTCCACTTATTATTGCTTTAGAATTGGTGCCTTTAGTTTTTATTGATTTTCAATACTTTGAAAATATTATAGAAAAAGGCTTACAAGTTTTTTCAATAATTTTAACCATTTGGATCTTACGAAGTATTTTAAATACATTTAATGACTATTTTAAAACTGTATCGCGACTAAAAGACAAACCAATAAATAGTTACACACAGGTGATAATAATATTTATTTGGACCATTGGAATTCTATCATCTTTTGCTATAATAACAGGTATCCCATTTATTTCATTCTTAACTACACTTGGAGCAGCTTCGGCCGTAATCATTCTCGTTTTTAAAGATACTATTTTAGGCTTTGTAGCTAGTATACAAGTTTCTGTAAATGATATGGTTCGTATTGGTGATTGGATTACATTTGAAAAATTTGGAGCTGATGGTGATGTAATTGAAATAAACCTCGCCACCGTAAAAGTCCAAAATTTTGATAAAACAATTACCACAATTCCCACCTATGCCTTGATATCTGATTCATTTAAGAACTGGCGTGGCATGGAAGAGTCTGATGGTAGGCGAATCAAACGAGCGGTAATCATTAAACAAAACAGTATTAAATATTTAAATAATACCGATGTAGAAAAGCTAAAAAATATTGAAATAATAGCCAATTATATAAATACCCGTCAGGCGGATATAGTGTCTTATAACCAGCAAAATAATATCAATAAAGAATTACTGATCAACGGTAGAAATCTTACAAATATTGGTTTATTCAGAAAATATATAGAGACTTATATTGAAAATCATTCAGCAATAAATGAGAATATGATGATTATGACTAGGCAGTTAGCACCTACCCCACAAGGAATTCCAATTGAAATATATGCATTTAGCAGTGATAAACGCTGGCAAAATTATGAATATATTATGGCTGATATTTTTGATCACGTAATAGCAGCTGTTTCCTATTTTGATTTGGATGTATTTGAGTTACCCAATAATTTAACCGCCACTAGCTAGATGATGGTTTTTCAATTTTAATGGAATTTATTATCAAGTTAAAGGTTAAAACCCTGCAATTTTATTGCAGTTACTTTAGTTTCTATAAATGTTTTAGCTTTGTTGTATGTCAAGCTACCGAAAGAATTCACATTCAGTAAGCAATTTGAGTTGCCATCTAGTATGGGCGACAAAATATCGTTACAAGGTTTTACAGGGCGATATACAACATCGCTGTCGTGATTTGTTGATACAGATATGTAATTCTGAAAATGTCTGTATTCTAAAAGGTGTTGTGAGTAAAGATCCCATATACATGTTGCGTATCCTCCTTCATTGAGTGTAAGCATTTTGGTAAAGAAATTGAAAGGTCGCTCATTTCGGCTTCTGCAAAAGGAATTTCCCAAATTGAACAAACAATATTTGGGTCGTCATTTTTGGGCTGTTGGTTATGGAGCATGGAGTACTGGCAAGATAACAGATGAGATGGTTCAAGAATATCTTCTGTAACAATAATCACAACTTTCTCGAATGAATAAAAGGTGTTAAACCCCAGGGCAAGCACTGGACCAAATAATAGGAATCGACCCAAGGGTCGAGGTACCTGCCTACCGGAAGGCAGGTACCTAGACCCCGCTGAAATAAAAGCGGGATTAGCCTGCCTGCCGGCATAGGCAGGTTCGACTAACTAAAAAACTGAAATTATTTTTTTAGAGTATCACGAATAAAGTAAACTAATTAAACACTTGGCTAATTTTTACTCTTAACTGACGTTTGTAATCTTCTTCTAACCATTTGATGTAGTTCTTAGAACTTTTAAGAATACAATATGAATATTGTTTTATTCTAAATTCAATATCATCATTTAATTCTCTTGAAAGAATATGAGCATCAAAAACATCTTCACTGTTTTCTGCACACATATTAGCATGTTGCTCAATAGATCTTTCAAGAACTACCTTAGACTTTAAAAAAGCCTTTGTAGCAATGGCATATTCCTCTTTAATGTCAAAATTAAATTCGGTTGTATTGGCAAACATTCCTTTTACGTTATCTGGCATTACGTATCTAAAATTACGTTCAATTTCATCATCACTAATTAAGTTCTCCAAGTAAAAAGTTGGGTTTTTAAATATCAAGTGCCAATCAACATCTGAAGTCCACAAACCAAACCTAGAAACATTATTTCCTAAATCAAGTACAGAGAATTCTTTTTTATTTTCAAAAACTCTTGACCCTCTACCAATCATTTGAAAATATAGAGCCATTGATTTAGTTGCCCTATTTATAATTATAGTTTCAATGGTTGGTTCATCGAAGCCAGTTGTTAAAATACCTACAGAGGTTAATATGGCGTCAGGTGTATTTTTAAACCAATCCAATATATGTTTTCTTTCGTCTTTGGTATTGGTATTGTCAATAAACTTAACTTTATAACCAGCCATCTTAAAAACTTCATAAACATGTCGAGAGGTATGAATACCATTGTTAAAGATCAAAGTTTTTTTACCTTTTGAAGTCGTTTCGTAAGCATCGACCAATTTAGCCTGCATGGTGTTTTTTGCATAGAGTTCTTCTGATGATTTTACCGTATAATCACCATTTGCACCAATTTTTAAAGTACTCAAGTTAACATTATAACTATACATAGTGGCTTCTGCTAAGAAACCTTTTTCTATTAGAGAAGAAATTTTTTCACCTACAATTAAATCATCATAAATTTCACGCATAGGTAAATTAATATTCGAACTCAATGGAGTTGCTGTAACACCAAGAATAAAACAATTGTCAAAATATTTGAATAATTTTCTAAATGAGTTATAATGGGCCTCATCAACAATAACCAAACCAATATCATTAATATCGGCCTTTTCTTCTTTAATACGGTTATTTAATGTCTCCACCATGGCAACATAACAAGTTATGTCGGCATCATTATGTACTTCTTTAACACTACTGTCAATAATTTTATTATCAACTTCAAATTCGGTTAACATGTTTGAAGTTTGTTTACATAATTCTATTCTATGCGTGAGAATAAGCACTTTTTGTTTGGTTTGTTGGATGTATTTTCTTGCTATTTCAGAAAAAATAACAGTTTTACCACCTCCGGTTGGTAGTTGGTACAATAAATTATAGCTTGTTGGGTATTCATTTATTCGATCAAATATTTTGTCAATTGCACCATGTTGGTAATCGTACAATTTTTTACCAATAACTTTCTCTTCTTTATCCTGACTATTAAGTACCATAGAATTTTAATAAATTAACTTTGCAAAAATACTCAAATATGTAAGTTTTAGAACAATACTTTGTGTGAAATTTTCAATAATATTATTTTTAAAACTAGATAACTGAAAGAGAATGCATTAAAATATAAAAAAATATGTTTTAAGCGTTTAATTACAAGTTGTAGATAAGTATTCATTAGTAGCGTAATTAAAATCAACAATGGATTGGCCCTCTGCTATTTTGATGCAAAAAAGGTTTGTAGGGGCCTGTATGGTAAGTGTATAAATATTAATATTTTTGCTAACATCTAATTCTAAAAGTGATGGATTAGAACCTAAACTAAAATATGTCAAATTATTATTATCACCTAAAATAATTTTTTGAAGATTCTTATTAGAAATATAGATATAAAGTTTCTAATTTATTATTATTACTAAGATCAATTATTTTTTCTTTAGAACCAGAAATTTCTAATACTTTTAAATTTATAAAAGCCTCTATTCCAGTTATATAATCTGCCTTAATAAAACCATATCTATCCCCCTGAATGAATAACCTTTCTACTTTTTCAGCGTCAAAAGTTAAAATCTTTCCATCTAAAACTCCTTCACTATCAATTCCTCTAGAAATTAAGCCTTTTTCAAAATTTTCATCAGGAATTAGTGTGTATAAAAAGTTATCATCTTCTTCGTTATTACATGCAATAAAAAAAATGTTGATAAAAATTATATATCTAAATATTAAAAAAAACTTCATAGTAATATTATCGTTTATTCAAAAATACAAATTTTATTTTTATTTCTTTAATTAAACCTTATAAGTTTTCTACCAACCAAGCTCCTACTTCACTGGTTTTATAGGCTTTATTATTATCTGCCAGATCTTCGGTCACTATACCTTGAGCCAATGATTTATTTACAACTTCTCTTATTGTTGTCGCTTCATTTTTTAAGTTGAATGCATCTTCAAACATCATTGCCGCCGATAAAATAGTGGCCAATGGGTTTGCAATATCTTTTCCAGCCGCTTGTGGGTAAGAACCATGTATTGGTTCATATAATGAATTTTGTTCACCAACAGATGCTGATGGCATTAATCCCATAGAACCCGATATTACTGAAGCTTCATCGGTTAAGATATCACCAAAAAGATTTTCAGTAATTAATACATCATATGAATTTGGCCATTGTACCAAACGCATAGCAACTGCATCAACAAATTCATAGCTCACTTCTACTTCAGGATAATCTTTTTCCATACCCTGTACTGTTTCTCTCCACAAGCGTGACGTTTCCATGACATTGGCTTTATCAACACAACAAAGTTTTTTTGTACGTGTCATGGCCAATTCAAAACCTTTTTTTGCCAATCGAGTTACTTCATCTCTCGTATAGACACAGTTATCAAAAGCTGTATTGCCATTGTCTTTTCTTCCTTTCTCTCCAAAATAAATACCTCCTGTAAGCTCTCTTAAAAAAACTAAATCGGTACCTTCAATTCTTTCCCTTTTAAGCGGCGATTTATCTATCAATGATGGAAAAGTAAAGGTTGGTCTTATATTTGCAAATAAGCCCAGTTTTTTTCGCATTTTAAGTAAGCCTTGTTCAGGTCGGACCTTTGCAGTTGGGTCGTTGTCATACTTTGGATGACCAATTGCACCAAATAGTACAGCATCTGCATTGACACAAATTTCATGGGTTTCATCAGGATAAGGTTCACCAACGGCATCAATTGCAGCTGCTCCTGTTAAAGCTGGAGTCCAATTAATTTCATGACTAAATTTTTTTGCTACCGCATCACAAACTTTAACTGCTTGATCGATTACTTCAGGGCCGATACCATCCCCAGCTAAAAGTGCTATATTTAATTTCATATTTTAAAAGTTTTACGCTCTTGGTTTCTAACCTAGAACCTATATTATATTTAACATTTTTTGTGTAGCTACTATTGCCGATACGGTTTGATCAGAATCTAAACCGCGAGTTTTAAATGTTTTCTTTTCCATATCCCAAGTAATTACAGTTTCACATAAAGCATCTGAATTTGAACCTGGTGGAATAGTCACCGCATAATCAATCAATTTTGGCAATTTCATATTTTTTGAGCTGTAAACTTTTTTTAGAGCATTCATAAAAGCATCAAACTGTCCATCTCCTTGTGCACTTTCCTCAATAATCTCTCCATCTATTACTACGGAAACCGTAGTTGACGGCCTTAAACCTTTGGCATGCGTCAAAACATAGGAAGCT
>CAYPHN010000182.1:0-6467 GCA_964410265.1 uncultured Flavobacteriaceae bacterium
TTGCGTGAATATCTAATATCGTACTCATAATGTATCTATTTTTTATATTAAAACCATTGCAAAATTAATCAATTTTAAGGGTTATTATTCCAATTTATTAACATTTATACCTCATTTATTTTAAAATATAAACAAAATTTTTATTGTTTTATTACTGAATTCATATTGTCAATAAATTGATCGAATAAATAAGATGAATCATGTGGTCCAGGGCTTGCTTCTGGATGATATTGCACTGAAAAACAATTTTTATTTTTCATTCTCATACCGGCCAATGTTTGGTCATTTAAATGTTCATGTGTTATTTCAAAATCATCATTATTTTCTACAGCGTTTTTATCAACAACAAAGCCGTGATTTTGTGAAGTGATTTCTCCTTTACCCGTTAATAAATTCTTTACAGGATGATTTATACCCCTATGACCATTATGCATTTTATAGGTTGAAATTCCATTAGCCAAGGCAATTACTTGATGCCCTAAACAGATTCCAAACAAAGGTAAATCTCTTTTTATTATTTCTTTTGCTACTGTTTGAGCAGAAATTAATGGGGTAGGGTCTCCAGGACCATTAGATAGAAAGTAGCCATCTGGTTCAAACGCACTCATCTCTTCGAAAGAAGCGTCGAAAGGAAAAACCTTTACGAGACAGTCTCTAATTACTAAATTATTGATTATATTTTGTTTAATTCCAATATCAAGTGCTGATATTTTGTATGTCGCATTTTCATTTCCAACCAAATATGGTTCTTTTGTTGAAACTTTTGAAGCCAATTCCAATCCCTCCATAGATGGTATCTCGTCCAACTTCTTTTTCAAGTATTCTAGATCGGTATTTGTAGAAATAACAGCATTCATTGCTCCTTTATCTCTAATATACCTAACCAAGGCCCTTGTGTCTACATCGGAAATAGCCACAAAATTTTGTTTTTGAAAATACTCGAATAATGAAGTAGCTGCATTTTCTCTTGAGTACTCAAAACTAAAATTTCTACAAACCAAACCAGAAATTTTTATGGAATCGGATTCTTGTTCATTTTTGTTTGTTCCATAATTTCCTATATGAGCATTGGTAGAAACCATTAATTGCCCATAGTAGGAAGGGTCAGTAAAAATTTCTTGATAACCCGTCATACCGGTATTAAAACATATCTCACCAACTGCAGTTCCCTCAATTCCAATAGATTTTCCTTCGAATACAGTTCCGTCTTTTAATAATAAAATTGCTTTCTTTTTAATTTGGTATTTCATTGTTCATATTTAAAATGGATTACTAAAATAATTTCAAAAAAAAAGGATATGCTAAAAAATAGCATATCCTTTTTAAAATGTTTTACCTCAAATCATTTTTATGCATCTTCTTTGTTCTCAGCATCTTTAGATTTAGGTTCTTCAACAACTTCAGGAGTTGGCTCATTAGCAGTAACTGCTTTTTTACCTCCTCTTCTTCTTGTTGATTTTTTCTTTTTAGCCCCTTTCGGATTATAAATTTCGTTATAATCAACTAGTTCAACCATTGCCATAGATGCATTATCACCTTGACGGTTACCTAATTTAATGATACGAATATATCCTCCTGGTCTATCTCTAACTTTTACAGCAACATCTCTAAACAATTCAGAAACAGCATATTTATCACGCAATGTGCTAAACACCAGTCTTCTATTATGAGTTGTGTCGTTTTTTGATTTTGTGATAATTGGCTCTACATATTGACGTAAAGCTTTTGCTTTTGCTATAGTAGTATTAATACGCTTGTGTTCTATTAATGAACAAGCCATATTGGCTAACATTGCTTTTCTATGCGCTGTTTTTCTACTTAAATGATTAAATTTCTTTCCGTGTCTCATCTTTCAATTGACTATTTAATTTTTGTTATTAACTAACAAAATTACTCTTTATCTAATTTGTACTTTGTTAAATCCATTCCAAAGGTTAAACCTTTGACATTAACCAATTCATCCAACTCTGTAAGTGATTTTTTACCAAAATTTCTAAATTTCATTAGATCACTTTTATTAAATGATACTAGATCACCTAAAGTATCCACCTCTGCTGCTTTCAAACAATTTAAAGCTCTAACTGATAAATCCATATCAATCAAACGAGTTTTTAATAATTGACGCATATGCAAAGACTCTTCATCATACGTTTCTGTTTTGGCAATTTCATCAGCTTCCAATGTAATACGCTCATCTGAGAATAACATAAAGTGATGGATTAAAATTTTAGCCGCTTCAGTTAAAGCATCTTTAGGAGTTATTGAACCATCGGTATCTATGTCAAAAATTAACTTTTCATAATCCGTTTTTTGTTCTACACGAAAGTTTTCAATCGCATATTTCACATTTTTTATTGGCGTGTAAATGGAGTCAATAAAAATTGTTCCCAAAGCTGCAGACACTTTTTTATTCTCTTCAGCCAACACAAAACCTCTTCCTTTATCTATGGTTATTTCCATGTCTAATTTTACAGAAGATTCCATATTGCAAATAACCAATTCTGGATTCAAAACTTGAAATCCTGAGATAAAATTTTGAAAATCACCAGCGGTTAATTTTTCTTGACCTTTTACTGATAAAATTACAGTTTCATTGTCAGTTTCTTCAATTTGTTGCTTAAAACGTATTTGCTTTAAGTTCAAAATGATTTCTGTTACATCTTCTACAACACCTTTGATAGTAGAAAATTCATGCTCTACTCCTTCAATTCTCAAAGAAGTTATTGCATAACCATCTAAAGATGATAATAGAACTCTTCTTAAAGCGTTACCTATAGTTAAACCATAACCTGGTTCTAAAGGTTTGAATTCAAATCTACCTTCAAAATCAGTAGATTCAATCATTAATACTTTGTCTGGTTTCTGAAAATTTAATATTGCCATAAGTTTGATTCTATCTTTAAAATTATTTAGAGTATAACTCAACTATAAATTGTTCGTTAATGTTTTCTGGAATTTGAATTCTTTCTGGTACGGTAACAAATCTTCCCTCTAAAGTTTCGCTATTCCATGTTAACCATTCATAAACGTTAGATTTAGCAGCTATTGAATTTTCAATTGCCACTAATGATTTAGACTTTTCTCTTACACCAATAACATCTCCAGCTTTTAATGAAAAAGAAGGTATGTTTACCAACTGTCCATTTACAGTAATATGTTTGTGTGATACCAATTGACGTGCTCCTCTACGTGTTGGTGCAATACCTAAACGGAAAACAACATTGTCTAAACGAGACTCACATAATTGTAATAAAACTTCACCGGTAACACCTTTATTTCTAGATGATTTTTCAAAAAGATTTCGGAATTGGCGTTCTAATATACCATAAGTATATTTTGCTTTTTGTTTTTCCTTAAGTTGTACTGCATATTCAGATTGTTTACCTCTTCTTCTGTTGTTTCCGTGTTGTCCCGGAGGGTAATTTCTTTTTTCTAATGCTTTATCATCTCCAAAAATTGGTTCTCCAAATTTTCGAGCGATTTTTGACGTTGGTCCTGTATATCTTGCCATTTTTATTAATTTATAAGGGATTATGAATTAAGGCATTCCTTCGATAATCTAATTCCTTAGTGTTATTATAAATATTTATTAAACTCTTCTTCTTTTTGGTGGTCTACAACCATTGTGTGCCACTGGAGTAACATCAATAATTTCTGTTACCTCAATACCATTATTATGTAAGGTTCTAATTGCAGATTCTCTACCATTACCTGGACCTTTTACATAAACTTTTACTTTGCGTAAACCTGCTTCATGTGCCACTTTAGCACAATCTTCAGCAGCCGTTTGGGCTGCATAAGGGGTGTTTTTCTTAGACCCTCTAAAACCTTGCTTACCCGCACTAGACCAAGATATCACATCCCCTTTCTTGTTAGTTAAAGAAATAATGATGTTGTTAAATGAAGCAGTAATGTGCGCTTCACCTACAGCTTCAATAATTACTTTGCGTTTTTTCGTACTTTTTGAACTTGACTTTGCCATATTTTTTAGTATTTAGATTTTAAGTAGTTAGTAGTTAGACAAAAATTATCTTTATTAAAATAATTACTATCTAATTACTAGATACTAATTACTAACATCTATTTATTATTTAGTTGCTTTCTTTTTACCTGCAACAGTTTTTCTTTTTCCTTTACGGGTTCTAGAGTTATTCTTAGTTCTTTGTCCTCTTAAAGGAAGACCAACTCTGTGTCTAATCCCTCTATAACACCCAATATCCATCAAACGTTTAATGCTCAATTGAATTTCAGATCTCAATTCACCTTCTATTGTTAAAGTACCAACTTGTTCACGAATGCCAGCTATTTGCTCGTCATTCCAATCTTGAACTTTAATACTTTCGTCAACTTTTGCATTTGCTAAAATTTCTTTAGCTCTGCTACTTCCGATTCCAAAGATATACGTTAATGCGATTACGCCTCTTTTGTTCTTTGGGATGTCAATTCCTGCTATTCTTGCCATAATTATCCTTGTCTTTGTTTAAATCTAGGATTCTTTTTGTTGATTACATATAATCTGCCTTTTCTGCGTACTATAATACAGTCGGCACTTCTTTTCTTTACTGATGCTCTTACTTTCATCTCGTTATTAACTTTAATATCTATAAGTAATTCTTGCCTTAGTTAAATCATAAGGACTCATTTCTAATTTTACTTTATCTCCTGGTAATAATTTAATATAATGCATTCTCATTTTTCCGGAGATATGAGCGGTAACAATATGACCGTTTTCTAACTCAACTCTAAACATTGCATTTGACAATGCTTCGTTGATTCTTCCATCTTGCTCTATTGCTGGTTGTTTAGCCATAATTAAGTTACCTTTCTTTTTGATCCTGCTTTCATCAAACCATCATAATGACGATTCAATAAGTGAGAATTTATTTGTTGTAATGTGTCAATTGCAACTCCAACCATAATCAACAAGGAAGTACCTCCATAAAACATCGCCCATCCTGGTTGTACTCCCACTTGTACTATAACAGCTGGTAATATTGCTAATAAAGCTAAAAATATCGATCCTGGCAAAGTAATACGTGACAATACTGTGTCTAAAAAATCAGCCGTGTCTTTTCCCGGTCTAATACCTGGAACAAATCCACCTCCTCTTTTTAAATCATCTGCCATTTTATTGGTAGGTATGGTAATTGCGGTGTAAAAATAACTAAAAATTATTATTAATACAGCAAATAAAACATTATACCAAAGTCCGAACATATCCGTAAAGGCAATTCCAACTGATTTCAATGTATTATTCTCTGAGCTCGCCAACAAACCTGGTACAAACATCAATGCTTGCGCAAATATAATTGGCATTACACCCGAAGAATTCAATTTTAAAGGAACATACTGTCTTGCTCCTGCAACATCTTGAACGCTTCCGGCAACAGTACGTCGTGCATATTGTACTTGTATTTTACGAACTGCATCTACAAGTAGTACACATAAGAAAATAACTACAAACCAAATTACGATTTCAATTAAAATCATAATCAAACCTCCATTGGATTGGTTAATTCTTGATGTTGCTTCTTGCATAAACGACGCAGGGAAACGAGCTATAATACCTATCATAATTAATAAGGATATACCATTTCCAATTCCTTTATCCGTTATTTTTTCACCAAGCCACATTGCAAATACTGTTCCTGTGGTTAAAAGTAATATGGATGAAAAATAAAATAATGGTCCATGCCCCAATAAAAATGCACTCTCTGGAATACCTAACGTAGGTAAACTAACCAAGTATGCTGGCGCTTGAATAATTAAAATTGCAATCGTTAACCAACGTGTTATTTGATTGATCTTTTTCCTGCCACTTTCACCTTCTTTTTGCAATTTCTGCAAATAAGGCACTGCTATACCCATTAATTGCACCACAATTGAAGCTGAAATATAAGGCATAATTCCCAATGCCATAACGGATGCCCTAGCAAAAGCTCCACCAGTAAATGCATTCAATAAACCTAATAAACCATCATTGGTATTATTGGCTAATCCAGATAATTGAGTGGGATCAATTCCCGGTAAAGGTACTTGAGCCGCCAATCGGTAAACCACCATTAAACTTAATGTCAATAGAATTTTACTTCTAAGCTCTTCAATTTTCCAAATATCTTGGATGCTACTTATAAACTTTTTCATTTAAAAATATATAATTAAATGGTAACTGCCTCACCTCCGGCTTTTTCAATAGCTGATTTTGCAGAAGCAGTAAACTTGTGTACCGTGATATTTAATTTTGCTTTTAACTCTCCTCTACCTAAAATTTTAATCAAATCGTTTTTTCGAGCCAATCTATTTTCGATTAAAACATCCATCGTAACGGTATCTTTTATTTTACCATCTCCAACCAATTGTTGTAATTTATCTAAATTAATCCCTTGATATTCTTTACGATTTATATTTGTAAATCCAAATTTAGGTACTCTTCTTTGCAAAGGCATTTGCCCTCCTTCAAATCCAAT
>CAYPHN010000182.1:6477-7325 GCA_964410265.1 uncultured Flavobacteriaceae bacterium
GACTTTTGACCTTTATGACCTCTGGTAGCTGTTCCTCCTTTTCCAGAACCTTGACCTCTACCAATTCGTTTTCCTGTTTTTACTGAACCCTTTGCAGGTTGTAAATTATTTAACTGCATAACCTTGATCTCTTATTTAATTTCTTCTACAGAAACTAGATGATTAACTGTTTTTACCATTCCAAGGATTGAAGGAGTTGCATCGTGTTCAACTACTTGATCCATTTTATGTAATCCTAAAGCCTCAAGTGTTAACTTTTGATTTTTAGGTCGTCTTATTTTACTGCGTACTTGTTTTACTCTAATTTTTTTCATCATCAAAATTTTTAACCGTTAAATACTTTTTCCAATGAAATACCTCTTAGTTTAGCAATAGTTTTTGCATCACGTAAGTTTAATAAAGCATCAAATGTAGCTTTTACTACATTGTGAGGATTAGATGAACCTTGAGATTTAGATAATACATCATGTACTCCAACCGATTCTAATACCGCACGTACAGCACCTCCAGCAATAACTCCAGTACCATTAGATGCCGGTCTTAAGAAAACTTTGGCCCCACCAAATTTACCTTTTTGTTCGTGAGGTAAAGTTTTTTTGATAATAGGTATTCTAACTAAATTTTTCTTAGCATCTTCAATTCCTTTTGCAATTGCAGAAGCAACGTCTTGAGATTTACCCATACCATGGCCAACTACACCATCACCATTTCCTACAACAACTATTGCAGAAAAACTAAAGGTTCTACCACCTTTGGTTACTTTAGTAACTCTTTGTACTCCTACCAAGTGATCTTTTAAATCTAAACCACTAGGTTTTACTCTTTCTATACTTTTATATTTTTTGTAC
>CAYPHN010000183.1:0-7192 GCA_964410265.1 uncultured Flavobacteriaceae bacterium
TATATTGATAAATAAGAAACTAAGGCTAGTGATTTAGTTTTTCAGCAGACCCTATTATAGTATTCCAGACCTCATCAATAATAAGAAATCCGATGTTTTTGTTGCAGTTTTTGAAAATCAAATTATTGGTTCGGGTTATGCTAAAATTAAATCAGACAGACATTATTTAAAGCATAAAAATCAAGGCTATTTGGGCTTTATGTTTGTTGTTGAACCACATAGAGGAAAAGGTGTTAACAAACTAATTTTGAATTCTTTACTACAATGGTGCAAACAAAGAAAAATATTTGAAATTAAATTAGATGTATATGACACCAATTACCCAGCCATTAAAGCCTACGAAAAATTAGGTTTTAATAAGCACATGATTAGCATGAGATTAGATATAACTGACATCGATTGTTAAAACTTTCTCTCCGGGTTAAAGGCACCGATATCTATAGAAGTTTGTTGTTCACAAATTATTTCTGTTATCAATTTACCCGTTCCGGGTCCTAAGCTCCAACCCATCATAGCATGACCCGTTGCAAGCGTAATATTCTTGAATTTACCCAAACGTCCAATAAATGGAAGTCCATCTGGTGAAATTGGCCTAAAACCAAAACTTGATTTCTCTATTTCTTCCTCGGTAAATGAAAGGTTCTTATAATAACGTTTTGCCAAATTTGCTATAGATTGTACTCTTTTTTTGTTCAAGGTATACTCTAAACCTGCCAGTTCCATAGTGCCGGCAAAACGAGTATATCCATCCATAGGAGTAACCGCAACTTTAGCTTCACTCAAAATGGTGGGGTAATTAATTCCTATTGGTTTTAGTTTATTAATTGCATAACCTTTTCCTGCTTGAATAGGAATATAAACTCCTAATTTTTTTGCAATTTTTTGAGTCCATGAACCTGTAGCAATTACAACTTCATCAAAATTATACAATGCATTGTTAGTTTTTATTTCAATTTCCTTATCGGATGCTTGAATATCCTCTACCACTTCATTCAATTTAAATGCAACACCACTTTTAATTAGATAATTTTTTAAGGCAATCATAAAATCTGAAGGTGTTGTGTGTGAATCAGAATGATAATGAAAAGCGCCATTTGCGATCAAATTTGGTTCTAATTTTAATAATTGTTGTTTGTTTAATCGATCAATTTTCAATCCCATTTGTTTTCCTTTTTCGGCAATTTCGGCTTCGTGTTTTTCTGCTTTTTTATCTTGAAAAGCCATTAATAAACCCTTGTGTTCTAAGTGAAAATTAAAGTCGTTTGAAGCTTTAATCTCTTTGAACATTTTTTGACTAAAAAAATTTATATCTAAAATTGGCTGCACTGATTTTGTAACATTTTTTTTTGTACAGGAACGACCAAATAAAAATATCCACTTTATAAAATCTTTGTCCAATCTTGGTTTTATATAAAACGGACTAGAGGCATCAAACATATATTTTATACCCTGTTTAATCATTCCGGGAGCTGCCAAAGGTAAAAAATGTGACGGTGTAAGAAATCCAGCATTAACAAATGAAGCCCCATCAGAAATATCAGTTTGATCTATTACAGTTACCTGATGACCCTCTTTATGCAAATAATAGGCAGTGCTTAACCCTATAATACCTCCTCCTATAATGATACAGTTTTTCAAAGTTTTAAAGTTTTAAAGTGAAAATTAAATTTATCATTCATTATAGTATTCTTTTTTAAGAAATATTTTTTGTCGTCTTTATCAATTACAACACTTCGTGTGATTTTGAATTATGAATGTTAAATTATTATTTATATATTTGATTATTAGTGAGTTAAAACATTTGAGAAATACGATATAACTGACTCTAATTCAGTATTATCCAAAAATATAATGGACTATTACAATTAATCATAAAAGGTTTGCATATTTTTTTCTAATACAATTATTATTCTCAAAAGAAAAAAGACAACATATTTACGGGCTATTTTAATCTATGAAAGAAATCATCTCCTTAATTCATTGTCTCCTTATCTCCTTGTCTCAGCATTAAATCACCTGAAAACCAAATGCATAAGGATCGTCTTTTTCATCAATTAAAATAGTATTATAACCATATATTTTCGCCCATCCCTGAATGCTAGGTATAATGGCTGGTTTGCCATTTAAGGATGTTTCTTCTTCAATTCTTCCAATAAAAGTAGAACCTATAAAACTTTCATGGATAAATTCTTCTCCTATTCTCAATTTACCTTTGGCATGTAATTGTGCCATTCTAGCCGATGTACCTGTACCACATGGTGAACGGTAAATAGCTTTGTCTCCATAAAAAACAGCATTTCTTCCCGATGATCTTGGATCAATTGGATCTCCTGTCCAAAGCATATGGGTAACATCTTTTATCGAATCGTTTTCTGGATGAACAAACATATTTGGATATTTTTGATTGACCATATCCCTAACAACTTGAGAGAATTGAATAATTTTACTAGCAGTAAAATCTTGAACACCCTTAAAATTCTTTTGGGGATCAACTATTGCATAATAATTTCCGCCGTAAGCCACATCAAAAATAATCTCACCTAAATCCGGACAATCTATTGTTAAATCTGTAGCGGCCAAATACGATTTCACATTGGTTAATCTTACCCACTCCACTTTTTTGCCTTTCATTTTATAAGTAATTTCTACCAGTCCAGCCGGAGCTTCCATCAAGATTTTACTAGGAGTTTTGGGTCTAATTAAACCATTTTCAATGGCAATCGTAATTGTACCAATTGTACCGTGACCACACATTGGCAAGCAACCTGAAGTTTCTATAAACAAAATGGCGAAATCGTTTTTAGGGTCGTGAGGTGGAAACAAAATAGAACCGCTCATCAAATCGTGACCACGAGGTTCAAACATCAATCCTTTTCTAATCCAGTCAAATTCTTTTATAAAATGAAGCCGTTTTTCATTCATGGTTTTACCAATCAATTCCGGACCACCGTGAGTAATTACCCTTACCGTATTACCACAGGTATGTGCATCAATACAAGTAAACTTTTTACCAGACATTTTACACTTTATTTATCGTTAATTCATTATTTATAGTTCTGATAATCTCCAATGGGTTTTCATTTTTTAAAGCGTCAGGAAGCATATTATTTGGCCAGTTTTGAAAACTTATTGGTCTAACCCACCTTTTAATAGCATGCGCACCAACAGCTGTAAATCGAGAATCGGTCGATGCCGGATAAGGACCTCCATGTTGCATAGAAGGGCAAACCTCTACCCCAGTAGGTACACCATTAAAAATAATGCGACCCACTCTATTTTGCAAAGCTTCCACAATTTCTATGCTTTCTTCTAATTCTATTTCTTCTGCCAAAATAGTACCTGTTAACTGGCCTTCAAGGTTATTAATTATCTCTAACAATTGCGTTTTGTTTTCGCATTGCACTACCAAAGAAAACGGGCCGAACACCTCTTGATGTAAGGTGGAATTCTTTAAAAAAGTATCACCTTCTACCGTTAATATGCTTTGTTGACCATAATTGGTTTTTACTGTATTTTGATAATCTGCTTTTACAGTTACTCCAACTTGTTCAGTAACTTTGGCTTTGTTTTTTTCAAAATTTTCAATAATGTTTGGATGCAACATACAAGTTGGTTCTATTTTTACTATTTCATCCGATAAAGTATTAATAAAAGCAGTTAAGTCTTCGTTTTTTACACCCAAGATCAACCCTGGATTGGTACAAAATTGACCACTTCCTAAAGTAATAGAACCTGCATATGTTTTTGCTAATGCTTTTCCCCTATTTTTTGCTACCTGAGGTAATAGCACCACCGGATTTACACTACCCATTTCTGCAAAAACAGGAATTGGTTCCTTTCTTTGGTTGGCAAGATTAAACAAGGCTCTACCTGCTTGTATACTTCCGGTAAAACCAACAGCCTTTACTTTTTCATGTTTTACCAAATCTACACCAACTTTAATTCCGCTGCTGTTTAAATTAGAAAAAACACCGTTTGGCAAACCCGTTTTTTTTGCTGCTTTTATAATTGCAGAAGCCACCAACTCACCAGTACCAGCATGCATGGGATGCGATTTTACAATTACAGGACAGCCTGCTGCCAATGCAGCTGCAGTATCACCTCCTGCGGTCGAATAAGCCAAAGGGAAATTACTGGCACCGAAAACAACTACAGGGCCTAATGGCATCAACATCTTGCGATGATCAATTCTAGGAATCGGTTCGCGATCTGGAATAGCAGTTTCAATGGTTGCATCTACCCACGACCCTTCTTTAACCAATTCTGCGAAAGAACGCAATTGAAAGATTGTTCTACCACGTTCGCCCATCGCTCTACCTTCTGGTAATCCAGTTTCTGAACAATAGGTTTGAACCAAGATATCTCCTAAATCTAAAATTTCATCCGCAATAGCTTTTAAAAACTCACTTTTTTTAATCCCTGAAATATTTTTATACACTTTGAAAGCATCCGATGCCAGACTTACGGCTTGTTCCAATTCCATATCTGATGCTTCTGTGAAAATAATGTCGTTTTCAATATTGGTTTGGGGATTGAAAGTCTTAAAGGTTATATCTCCTTGAGAAGATAAATTGTTTCCTATATAGTTTTTTCCTGTTATCATCTTGAGTTATGAGTTTTAAGTTGAAAAATATAAAGTATTGACTTCCATAGACCTTTCTGCCACTGCATCATTGGCTAATTAGCTAATTGGCTAATAAATTTTGGTAATACGGGTCTATTTGCCAAACAGGATGCAATAATTTGCAAAACCCTTTCTCTTTCTTCGCCAACCAAAGGTAATCTAGGTTCACGAACATTTTCTGTTCCAATACCTGTTGCCACTTCGGCAAGTTTAATATTTTGTACTAATTTACTATTAATATCTAATTCTAACAATGGTAAAAACCAACGATAAATTGCAATTGCTTCTTCAGTTCTTCCTGCTTTTGCCAGTTTATAAATGCTAACGGTCTCCGCCGGAAATGCACATACCAATCCAGCAACCCATCCATCTGCACCTATCAATAAACTTTCTAAAGCCAAAGTGTCCACTCCGCAAAGAATAGCCAATCGATTACCAAAACGATTTTTTATTCGATTGATATTAGAAATATCTCTAGTTGATTCTTTTACTGCTTGAATATTAGAACATTCACTTAGCAATTCATCAAACATATCAAGCGTCACCTCTATACCATAGTCCACAGGGTTATTATAGATCATGATAGGTAAAGTAGAACTGCTTGCCACTTTTTTAAAATAGGTTACGGTTTCTCTAGCATCGGCTTTATATCGCATTCCAACTAACGTCAAATCTTAAGTGCTAAAATTCAGGTGATTACTAAATCCGACGTCTTCAGGTTTAATTTCAAATTTAACTATATTTCTTTTAATTCTGTTGACTAGTTTTAGTTTTCTTTTTTGGTCAAGATATAAGTATTCTTTTGGGGGGTTGTAATCTTGTCCCTTTGCGAGCATATTCCAAACAATAACAGCGAGTTTTCTTGCTGTAGCACTTATTGCTGTGGCACGTCCTTTTTTATAATTTATTCTCTTAAAAAAATCATTGAGATGTCCTTCTTTTAAATTTCCAATAGTATTTGCCGCAAGTCTAAAGGCTCTTTTTAACCTACTGCTTCCTTTTGGCAGGTGACGGCTTAATACTTTTCCACCACTAATTTTATTATTTGGCGCAAGTCTTAACCAAGAAGAAAACTGTTTTGCTGATTCAAATTTCTTGATTCCTTCTAGCCCAATTTCACTGATGATTGCTAATATGGTGGCATCGTTCACACCTTCAATAGCCATTAAATCAATCCCTTCAAAATATTGATAAGATAATTGATTCATATCGACTCCTTTGATGGCATTTTTGTTTTTTCTTTTGTATGGTTTATTGGAAGCAATATGTTGCTTTTTATCATCATTACTATCAATAATATTTTCAAGATATTTTTTGATTTGACCATCTACTTCGTCTTTTTGTTTGTGAAGATGTAAATAGGTTTCCCATTCTTGTTTTAGTGTAAAAAAGTAGTCTTCCCTACCATTATATTGCAAAGCTTTACCAATTTCCGCTGTTGATTTCCGACAATTATAATGACGATTTTCTGCTAATTTTTTACCTGATTTCTCACCTGATATAAAGGAGGTGATTATTTTTGTTCCTGTAAGTCCTACAATATCTTTAATCACAACATCTAGCCTCATGTTCATCAATCGAAGATATTTTTGCATCTTTAAAACTGTACTGGAAGCTTGTTTTAAGATATTCTGTCTATGTCTAGAATAAGTTCGGATAATGGCAGTTGTGCTATCGGGGAGAAAACTGCTACTCAACAAACCAAGGGTGTGTAATTTTTGTATCCACTGACAATCTTTGATATCGGTTTTCTTCCCTTTTATGTTTTTGGTTTGCCTTCCATTAACCAAAATGACTTCAAAGCCATAAACAACTAAGGATGAAAATATATTTTGCCAATAAGTCCCTGTACTTTCCATGGCAATGGTGGTAACTTCATGTTTTTTTAACCACTCACATAATTCTTGATGGTCTTGGCTATAAACACCAAATTCTTTTACATCTTGAGCATTTTGACCAACTGCGACCCAATGACTTCTACTTCCAATGTCAATACCAGCAGCATTTGGATTGACAACTTCTAAACTAATCTGTTTTCTTTTCATGATTAACTAGTTTTAAAAATTAATAAAAAAGCTCCAAGAAATGTAACTACGTATTTTGAAATTATTCCAATCGGGATTACTATTAAAAAGTATCACCATTAAACTCAAACCCAAGCAATGATAAACTATTGCTTTTTACATTCAAACCTTGATTGCGGTCGAGCTTAAAAGCACCAATGCGAAAACCGGCCTTGACAAGGAGCATTCACAAAGATACGCCCGTTAGCAAAAAAACTCAACTGATTTTTTAGTAGGGAGATTGTGACTAACGTCAAATTTTATTATTGATTATCAATTAGTTACAATTCCGAGTTCTTCGGAAGTTAAGTCAAATTTAGCAATATTTTTTTTAATTTTATTTACCATTCTTAGTTTTCGTTTCTGATCTAAGAATAAGTATTGAGTTGGAGGTGAATAGGGGATTTTTTTAGTAATCATAGTCCAAATAATAACAGCGAGTTTTCTTGCTGTAGCACTTACTGCTGATTGTCTTCCTTTTCTGTATGCAACTCTTTTAAAAAAG
>CAYPHN010000184.1:0-7173 GCA_964410265.1 uncultured Flavobacteriaceae bacterium
AATGGCACGAATAATCGCGCGAGTGGCTTCGATAGAAACCCGCTTGCCAGTACCGTTCCAACCAGTATTAACCAGGTAGGCAGTCGAGCCGGTTGCCTCCATTCGCTTTACTAACTCCTGTGCATACTTGGTTGGGTGCAGGATAAGAAAAGCAGCGCCGAAGCAGCTTGAGAAAGTGGGTGTAGGTTCGGTAATTCCTCGCTCGGTACCCGCCAGTTTAGCCGTAAAGCCAGAGAGGAAGTGATACTTAGTCTGCTGAGGATCCAGTTTTGAAACCGGTGGCAATACACCAAAAGCGTCGGCAGTCAGAAAGATCACCTGCTTGGCATGGCCTCCCTTGGAGACCGGCTTCACGATGTTCTCGATGTGGTAAAGCGGATAGGAAACCCGAGTATTCTCAGTCTTTGAACCATCGGAATAGTCGATCATGCCGTTATCATCTACCGTTACATTTTCCAGCAAGGCATCTCTACGAATGGCGTTGTAAATATCCGGCTCGCTTTCCTTGCTCAAGTTGATGGTCTTTGCATAACAACCGCCTTCGAAATTAAATACACCATCGTCGTCCCAGCCATGCTCGTCATCGCCGATGAGGGCGCGGTCAGGGTCGGTGGAAAGCGTAGTCTTGCCGGTTCCTGACAAGCCAAAGAAGATGGCAGTGTCTCCGTTATCGCCAATATTTGCCGAACAGTGCATGGAAGCCATGCCACGAAGAGGAAGCAGGTAGTTCATTATGGAGAACAAGCCTTTTTTCATCTCTCCGCCGTACCAGGTACCGCCGATCAGCTGGATTTTCTCGGTAAGATTGAAGGCCACGAAGTTCTCGGAATGCAGTCCCAGACCCTGCCATTGAGGATTGGTACATTTAGCACCATTCATCACTATGAAATCTGGCTCGAAGCCATCCAATTCTTCTGCGCTGGGCCTAATAAACATGTTTTTTACGAAGTGAGCCTGCCAGGCAACTTCCATGACAAAGCGAACTTTGAGTTGGCTGTTCTTGTTGGCGCCGCAAATGGTGTCCATAACATAGAGACGTTTTCCGCTCAGCCGTTCGGTCACCAGCGACTTAAGATGATCCCAGGTAGCTTGATCTATAGGCTTGTTGTCGTTCTTGCCCTGGTTGGACCACCAAACTGTATCTCTACTGGTGTCATCACGGACAATGTATTTGTCTTTTGGGGAGCGTCCGGTAAATATACCGGTGTCTACGGCTATAGCGCCTGATTCGGTGAGCTTGCCTTTTTCATATCCTTCTAAGTCAGGATTGGTTTCGTGTTCGAACAGCAGTTCATAGGAAGGGTTATAAAAAATCTCTTCGACATTGTTAATACCGTAAGTTTCTAGATCTGGCGCCTTAATGGAATTTGCTGTCACGCTACTGGTCCTTATGGGTCTTGCTAGAGTATTTTTATGGGAAATAATAAGTTAGCTAATTGGTTCGAAAAAAAGCAGTAATTTATCGTTACCAATCGGTGAAGGACGCCATTAAATAAAAAACCCGGCTGAAGCCGGGTGGTTTATTTAATGGCGGAGAGAGAGGGATTCGAACCCTCGATAAGGTTTCCCCTATACGCCCTTAGCAGGGGCGCGCCTTCAGCCACTCGGCCATCAATGGGGATTTGTTTTTTTTAGAAAAGATCAAGCCAAAGAACACTTTACAATAAGAGTATAACAACACTTCGTGTAATATTAAATTATGAATGTTATCTTATGAATACCAATGTGTTGTTATTTTGAAACATTGTCACATAACTAATTGTATTTTAACTAAATACAAAATATATTACGATCTGCGGTATAAGGTATCTATAAGCATTTGAATAAATTATTACTAATAATCTCAATTACTTTTGTCTTTTTACTTTTTACTTTTTACTTTTGGTATATGAAAATTTATACTAAAACTGGTGATAAAGGAGAGACTTCACTTTTTGGAGGAACTAGAGTAAAAAAATTTAATTTAAGAATAGATGCTTATGGCACTGTTGATGAATTAAACTCTTATATTGGTTTAATTAGAGATCAAAAAATTGACAAAGAATCCGTCAACGCATTGATTGAAATTCAAAATAATTTATTCACTCTTGGTGCCATGTTAGCGACACCTCCTGCTAAAGAAAAGTTAAAAAGTGGGAAGGACAGATTGCGAATACCAAAAATAGAGGGTACTGAAATTCATTTTTTGGAAGCTGAAATTGATCGTATGAACAAATCCTTACAACCTATGACGAGTTTTATCTTACCCGGTGGTAATACGTTGGTGTCATTCTGTCATATTGCTAGATGCGTCTGTAGACGAGCTGAAAGAATTACTGTAGAACTCAATGAAAATGAAACGATTAACAGTAATTTGTTAATTTATTTGAACAGGTTATCTGATTATTTATTTGTGTTGGCACGAAAATTGACTTTTGATAATAAGTTAATAGAAATACCTTGGAGCCCAAAAAAATAATAATTTTTTATTAAAATATTTACACTTAAATACTGTTAAAAAACACGTTCTTTAAACTAATTAAAAATTATAACTAAAAAGCTTGCTTTTTTGCTCAAAAAAATTACTTTTGCAATTCAATTAAAATTACGTTTCAATTATGTATTGGACATTAGAATTAGCATCGTACTTAAGTGATGCACCTTGGCCGGCAACAAAAGATGAACTTATTGATTATGCAATAAGAACCGGAGCACCTTTAGAAGTTGTCGAAAATTTGCAAGCCCTAGAAGATGAAGGCGAAAGTTATGAAATTATTCAAGAGATTTGGCCAGATTATCCTACAGATGAGGATTTTCTCTGGAATGAAGATGAATATTAATATTTAAAAGTCTCCAAAGGGACTTTTTTTTTTACATGAAAAAATAATTTACTTTCTAAATTTCATTTTTTTGGTTTTTATACAACTTTAATCTCTCGTTATGCGAGAATAATATTAAAAAATATGAATTTTCTTAATTCAGTAATAAAAGCCTTTGTAGGCGATAAAAAGAAAAAAGATTTAAAATTATTACAACCAATAGTTGATAAAGTTCGATCATTTGATGATGCTATAGCGGCTCTGACTATTGATCAACTTCGTGAAAAAACAAGTTCATTTAAACAAAATATCAAGGATACTACAAAGCAATTTCATGATAAAATAGATGCATTAAATGCTGAGATTGAAAATGCTAATATTGATCGTAAAGAAGAAATCTATAAAGAAATTGATCAATTGAAAGATGATGCTTATGAAGCATCTGAAAATATTTTAAATGAGATTCAGCCAGAAGCATTTGCTGTAATTAAAGAAACCGCCAAACGATTTACAAACAACAGTACTTTAAAAGTTAAAGCAACTTCATTTGACCGTGAACTTTCTGTAAACGATTATGTAAACTTAGATGGTGACTATGCTATCTGGAATAGTTCATGGGATGCAGCCGGAATGCCAATTACTTGGAATATGGTGCATTATGATGTACAATTAATAGGTGGCTCCGTATTGCACCAAGGAAATATTGCTGAGATGATGACTGGTGAAGGTAAAACCCTTGTTGCTACCTTACCTATTTACCTTAATGCATTGACGGGGAACGGTGTGCATGTGGTTACTGTGAATGATTATTTAGCAAAACGTGATGCCAAATGGATGGGTCCTATTTTTGAATTTCACGGTTTATCTATTGATTGTGTAGATAATCACCAACCCAATTCAGATGCGCGTAGAAAAGCTTATTTGGCTGATATTACTTATGGTACAAATAATGAATTTGGATTTGATTATCTAAGAGACAATATGGCACATTCACCAAAAGATTTGGTGCAACGTCCACACAATTATTCCATTGTTGATGAGGTCGATTCTGTGTTGGTAGATGATGCGCGTACACCTTTAATCATATCAGGTGCAATTCCTCAAGGTGATCGTCATGAATTTAATGAACTAAGACCTAAAGTTGACGAAATTGTTAAACTTCAAAATAAATATTTAATAGGAATTCTTGCCGAAGCAAAAAAAATGATTGCGGAAGGTAATACCAAAGAAGGTGGAGTCTTTTTATTTAGAGTATTTAGAGGTATCCCAAAAAATAAGGCCTTAATTAAATTTTTAAGTCAGGAAGGAATCAAGCAGTTGTTACAAAAAACTGAGAATTTCCATATGCAAGATAATAATCGTGAAATGCCTAAGATTGATGAAGCCTTGTATTATGTGATCGATGAAAAAAACAACTCTATTGATCTTACAGATAAAGGAATAGCACATCTTTCTGGCGATAATACCGATGGGCACTTCTTTGTTTTACCAGATATGGGATTGGCAGTTGGAGAAATTGAAAGTAAAGATATTTCTACTGAAGAAAAGGCAAAAGAAAAGGAAGAACTATATCGTGACTTTAGTATAAAAAGTGAACGTATTCATACCTTAAATCAATTATTAAAAGCATATTCTTTATTTGAAAAAGATGTTGAATATGTAATTATGGATGAACAAATTAAGATTGTTGATGAACAAACAGGCCGTGTTATGGATGGCCGAAGATATTCTGATGGTTTACATCAAGCCATTGAAGCAAAAGAAAATGTAAAAATTGAAGCTGCTACACAAACTTTTGCTACGATTACCTTACAAAATTATTTTAGAATGTACCGTAAACTTTCGGGTATGACAGGTACTGCTATTACAGAAGCTGGTGAGTTTTGGGAAATTTACAAATTAGATGTGGTTGAAATACCAACCAACGTGCCATTGATTCGTGATGATCGTGAAGATTTAATTTACAAAACTAAACGTGAAAAATACAATGCTGTTATTGATGAAATTGGAAATTTAGTAAATAATAAACGACCTGTTTTAGTAGGTACAACTTCTGTTGAAATATCTGAATTACTATCTAAGATGCTTTCTATCAGAAAAATACCTCATAATGTATTGAATGCCAAGTTGCATAAAAAAGAAGCTGATATTGTTGCTTCTGCAGGACATCCTGGTGTAGTAACCATTGCAACAAACATGGCTGGTCGTGGTACAGATATTAAATTATCAGAAGAAGTAAAAGGAGCAGGTGGTTTGGCAATTATTGGTACAGAGCGTCATGATTCTCGAAGAGTTGATAGACAATTGCGTGGTAGAGCTGGGCGTCAAGGCGATCCGGGTTCTTCACAGTTTTATGTTTCTTTAGAAGATAATTTAATGCGCTTATTCGGTTCGGAAAGAATTGCAAAAATGATGGATAAAATGGGACTTAAAGAAGGTGAAGTTATTCAGCATTCTATGATCTCTAAATCTATTGAAAGGGCTCAGAAAAAAGTAGAGGAAAACAATTTTGGAATTCGTAAACGATTGTTGGAGTATGATGATATTATGAATGCGCAGCGTGAAGTAATTTACAAACGTCGTAAACATGCACTGTATGGTAAACGTTTGCAAGTTGATATTGTTAATATGATTTACGACACCTGCGACGCTATCGTATTAGATAATAAAGTAAATAGTGATTATTCTAATTTTGAATTTGAATTGATCCGATTCTCATCAACAACATCACCATTTTCGGAAGAAGAATTTAATTCTAAAGATGAAAGAGAATTGGTAGATGCCTTGTTTGAAACTGTCTATAAACATTATCAAAATAGAATTGAGCGAAATGCTATTGCTGCATATCCAGTAATAAAAGATGTTTATGAAAAACAAGGAGATAGATACGAACGAATTGTGGTACCGTTTACCGATGGTGTAAAAACTTTACAGGTTACTACCAATTTAAAAGATGCCTATGATAGTAAAGGAAAACAATTGGTTGACGATTTCGAAAAAAATATTTCATTAGCAATAATTGACGATACCTGGAAAGATCATTTACGAAAAATGGACGATTTAAAACAGTCTGTTCAAAACGCTACATATGAACAAAAAGATCCTTTATTGATCTATAAATTTGAAGCTTTTGAACTGTTTAAATCTATGCTTGATAAAGTCAATAAAGAAGTTTTATCTTTCTTGTTCAAAGGTGAATTACCAAGTCAAAATCCTCAACAAGTCTCTCAGGCAAGAGAACAGAAACGAGAAAATGTGCAGTTGAGTAAAGCTGAATTTAATAGTCCAACGCAAGACTCACATGTCAATCAAACGCAAGAACAGCACATAACAGAAACAATTGTAAGAACGGAGAGGAAAATTGGTAGAAACGAAAGGGTTACTATAAAAAGTGTTACCACCGGAGAAAGCAAAACTTTAAAATTCAAACAGGCTATCCCGTTAATTGATAAGGGGCAATGGGTTTTAATTGACGATTAATTATTTAATGAAAAAAGAGGATTGGTTTAAATTACCAACCCTCTTTTTTATATCAAAATATTAAATTTTTACTTAAATAAATTTTAGATAATTGTCTTTATTTTCAAAGTATAAAACTTCACCGTTACCATCCGGTTTTAAAACAATATAAGCTTTTGCCTTATCTACTTCAACACCTGATAACGGATCTGTAGCATAACGAAATTCTCTGATATTATGTAATTTATCTACGCATCCTTCACAGCAACCATAATAAGTTTTACCATCTACTTCAACCGGAATTTGTTCTTTTCCGAAATAGCTATTATTTACATAGCAAACATAACTTGATTTAAGTTTAGCATCTTTAGCCGGTGCCGAAACTATTTCATTGGATGCTTCTTTAACGATAATTTCTTTTTCTGCAATTTGATTGTTATCATTACTATTACTCTGACTATTACAACTTACACTGATTATAAGTATTAAAATAGCGATTCCTAAAAAAGAGATTTTTGATTTCATAATAAATTTTTATATATATTAATTTGTGCCTGTCAAAGAAAAAGGGATGTGTATACAATTTAGATTATATTACCAAACTCCCTATCCCCTGAAAGGGATTTCCCTTTTTCTAAAAACAGGTCTTTATTTTTTATTTATTCATTTAAATTGAGTTTTGTCAATTTTTCTAACACTTAGATTCTAATTAAACTTGAAACTTAATTATACATTTTAAATCGGTTTCCTATTTTGTCATAGGCTATTCGTTTTAATTAATATTATCAATACAAATTGTTACATGTTTATATTGTTTTTATTGCCTAGATATCCTATAAATACTATTTGATATAATTTACTTAAAATATTTATCGAAGTTTATTCTTGAACCCTAATAACTATCGAATCAATGAAT
>CAYPHN010000185.1:0-7143 GCA_964410265.1 uncultured Flavobacteriaceae bacterium
AGTAATCTTATCATAGTTAAATAGTAAATGCTTATTAAAAACGATGCAAATTCTCTATTTCGACTTAATTAGATGTTAAACTAATTTTATATGTTTTTTTAAAATGGTAACATTTAGTTAACATTAGAACCTTTTATGTAGTATAGCTTTGCAAAATAAATATTAAATATTGTTTTATGGGAGATCCATACTTTTTAATGCTCGTAGCATTAACAGTTTTAGCAGTAATAGATTTAGTAGTTGGTGTAAGTAATGATGCAGTTAACTTTTTAAATTCAGCAATTGGTTCAAAGGCTATTTCTATTAAAAAAATTATGATCATTGCTAGCATAGGTGTTGCAGTTGGCGCACTAACTTCTAGTGGTATGATGGAAGTAGCAAGAAAAGGTATTTTTGTGCCTAAGGAATTCTATTTCAATGAAATCATGTACATTTTTATGGCGGTAATGATTACCGATATACTTTTGTTAGATGTATTCAACTCACTTGGTATGCCAACTTCAACTACGGTTTCGATTGTTTTTGAATTGCTAGGAGCGGCAGTGGCAATTTCATTGATAAAAATATCGGCAACGGATGGTGAAACTATATCAGATATTTGGAAATATATCAATTCTGAAAAAGCATTACAAATTATATTTGGAATTCTTCTTTCGGTCGTCGTCGCATTTTCTATAGGTGCTTTGGTGCAATATATATCAAGAATGATTTACTCTTTTGACATTGATAAAAGACCCGCATATATTAGTGCACTTTTTGGTGGTTTTGCAATTACTGCAATTACTTATTTTATATTTATCAAAGGGTTAAAAGGCACCCCATTTTATAAAGATGTTCAACATTTAATTGAAGGCCAAAGTGCCCAGATTATGGTTGTAAGTTTTGTGATATGGACAGCCATTTCGCAATTCTTGATAAAAATATTTCATGTAAATATTTTAAAATTTATCATTGGTATGGGTACTTTTTCATTAGCCATGGCTTTTTCTGGAAATGATTTGGTTAACTTTATCGGTGTGCCGATTGCTGCATTAAATTCGTATGAAGCTTGGCATGCTTCCGGAATACCAGCAGATGAGTTCTCTATGGGCATATTGGGTAAAAAGGTGCCGGCTAATACAATGTTGTTATTAATAGCGGGTGGTATCATGGTAATCACTTTGTGGTTTTCAAAAAAGGCAAAGGCGGTTATTGAAACCGAACTTAACTTATCCAGACAAGGTGACGGTCATGAGAAATTTCAACCAAATCCATTGTCTAGAGTTGTAGTAAGAGCTGCAATGGGTATAAATATGGGTGTCACTTATATTTTACCAAAAAAAACCATTGCTTTTATTGATGCTAAATTTCAAAAGCCTGTAATTAAATTACCAAAGAATAAATCATATGAAATGCCCGCATTTGATATGATAAGAGCTTCAGTTAATTTAATCATTGCAGGTGTATTAATATCTATAGGAACCTCATTAAAGCTACCATTATCAACAACTTACGTTACTTTTATGGTTGCCATGGGCACATCATTGGCAGATAGGGCCTGGGGTAGAGAAAGTGCTGTTTATAGAGTTGCAGGAGTAATTAATGTTATTGGTGGGTGGTTTATAACTGCTTTTGTAGCATTTACTGCTGCTGCTACTGCTGCATATCTTATTAGCCTTGGCGGAATTGTAATGGTTGCAGTATTGCTGTTGGTTGTTGTTGGTTTAATGACAAGAAATTCAATTAACTTTTCTAAAAAATCAAAAGAAGTTAAAAAACAACGATTTATTGAAAGAGCCGAATTGATAACAATCAATGGTGTAATTGAAGAGACTTCTGATCATATTTCTGAAGTTGTTCGTCGCGTGCATAAATTGTATTCAAGTGTGGTGACAGATTTATCTAAACACGATTTGAATAAATTAAAGAAAAATGACAAACACGTTAGTAAATTAAATGAAGAGGTAGATATTTTAAAAGATGAAGCATTTTATTTTATAAAATCATTAGATGATGCCTCTGTCGAAGCAAGTAGATTTTACATATTGGTTTTAGGTTATTTACAAGATATTTCTCAATCAATAAGTTATATATCTAAGGCAAGTTATAAACATGTAAATAACAATCATAAAAACTTGAAAAAAGGTCAGGTTAAAGATCTTAAAACTATTGATAATGAATTGGGAGATATTTTAACGGAAATTGAACAAATATTTGAAGCAAGAAATTTTGATAATTTGAATGAAATAATTTCTAAAAAACAAAATTTATTCAATCATGTTTCCGAATCTATTGAAAAGCAGATCGATAGAATTCGAAATGAAGAAACAAGTGCCAAGAATACGACCTTGTATTTTGGTAATTTGTTAGAAACTAAAGATTTAATTTCAGCAATAATGAATTTATTAGATTTGTATCAAGATTTTCATTTAAGTATGAAAAAAGCAAATATTAAAATGTAATTTAATCATTTCCATGATAAAAATCCTGTAATATGTTACAGGATTTTTTTTTGCTTTTACTCCGTAAAAGCGTAATTTTTTCAAAACAGTATAAAATAAATGAATGTAACTTAAGTGGCTATTTACTTGTTAAATAATGCGTCACTTTGTACCCAGAAACAAACCGGCATATATATTGCAATGTTTTGAAAAGTATAATTAAAATTATTAGATATGACCGAATTATTAACCAAAGAAACTTTTTTAAAAAAGGTTTTTAATTTTGAAGAAAATAAAGATTGGAAATTTGAAGGAGATAAGCCATGTATTATTGATTTTTATGCAGACTGGTGTGGGCCTTGTAAAATGATTGCTCCGGTTTTAGAAGAACTATCAGAAGAATATAAAGGAAAAATTGATATTTATAAAGTTGATACGGAGGCTGAACAAGAATTATCAGCTGCGTTTGGTATTAGAAGTATTCCATCTATGTTATTTTGTCCGGCTGAAGGTCAGCCTCAAATGGCACAAGGTGCTTTGCCAAAACACAATCTTGAAGAAGTGATTAAAGATGTTTTAAAAGCAGAAAAATAAAAGGGAAGGTTGCAGATATTAAGAGAAAAAGCACAAAGCTCGTCGGAAGACGAGCTTTTTTGGTTATTAGTGCACAATATTTTATTTAGGCCAAATTATTAGCGATTAAATATTCTGCTATTTGAATAGTATTCGTGGCAGCTCCTTTTCGTAAATTATCACTTACTACCCACATATTTAACGTATAAGGTTGAGATTCATCTAATCGAATTCTTCCAACAAAAACATCGTCTTTTCCTTCTGCATAAATAGGCATAGGGTATATATTAGTATCTAAATTATCTTTTACGGTAACCCCTGGAGTTTCGTGTAATATTTTACGAATATCAGCAACATTAATTTCTTTTTCAAATGCAATATTTACACTTTCAGAATGTCCACCTACAACAGGAATTCTCACAGCAGTTGCAGTTATTGCAATGGTATTATCATTCAATATTTTTTGAGTTTCACGAACCAATTTCATCTCTTCTTTGGTATACCCATTCGCCTCAAATACATCACAATGCGGAATGGCATTTTTATGGATAGGGTAAGGATAAGCCATTTCACCTTGGATACCATTATATTCATTTTCTAACTGTTGCACTGCTTTTACACCTGTACCTGTTATGGATTGATAGGTAGAAATAACCAATCGCTTGATCTGGTATTTTTTGTGTAAAGGAGCTAAAGCCATTACCAATTGAATTGTTGAACAATTAGGGTTTGCAATAATTTTATCTACTTTGGTTAATGTATTGGCATTGATTTCCGGCACAATTAATTTTTTTGTAGCATCCATTCTCCATGCAGAAGAATTATCAACTACGGTAGTTCCAACTTCGGTAAATTTTGGAGCCCATTCCAAGGAGGTATCTCCGCCAGCAGAAAACAATGCGATATTTGGTTTTTGATCTACAGCATCTTGTAATTCTATTACTGTATATTCTTTTCCTTTAAAGGTCATTTTTTTACCAACTGATCTTTCTGAAGCTACTAAAAGTAATTCCGTAAACGGAAAATTTCTTTCCTCTAAAACTTGCAACATTACGGTTCCTACCATACCAGTAGCACCTATTACAGCTATTTTCATTATATGTTATTTAATATAAAAATTTGAAGCTGCAAAGATTATAAAATATTTTTGAGATAATCATTACAAATGTCATGTTTAGTTACAAATTGTTTGGATTATTTCATTATTTGATTCAAATAGTTAATTTTTAACAATCATAATAACATTAAATAATATATTGTATTTTTGCAGCTCTTTAAAAAAGACTTATTTAATATAAAATAATGGCATTGAAAAGCAAGTATAAGATTGAACTAATGGCTCCTGCAGGGAATTATGAATCTCTTCAGGCAGCATTAGATAATGGAGCAGATTCAATATATTTTGGAGTGGAGCAATTGAACATGCGTGCAAGAGCATCTATTAATTTTACTTTAGATGATTTAGCAGAAATTGCAAACAGGTGTAGTGCTAAGAATGTTCGAACTTATTTGACCTTAAATACCATAATTTACGATCACGATCTAACCATTGTGAAAACCTTAATTAACAAAGCAAAAGAGGCAAATATTACAGCGGTTATTGCTATGGATCAAGCGGTTATTGCTATTGCTCGTCAAGCGGAAATGGAAGTGCACATTTCAACCCAAATAAATGTAACAAACATTGAAGCTTTAAAGTTTTATGCCATGTTTGCGGATACTATAGTTTTGAGTAGAGAACTGAGCTTACGCCAAGTTAAAAGTATTACAGATCAAATTGAAAAAGAAGAAATTAAAGGTCCAGCTGGTCGTTTGATAGAAATAGAAATATTTGGTCATGGCGCCTTGTGTATGGCTGTTTCAGGTAAGTGTTATATGAGTTTACATTCGTATAATTCATCCGCCAATCGCGGAGCCTGCAAACAAAATTGTCGTAAAAAGTATACGGTTATAGATCAGGAAACTGGTTTTGAAATGGAATTGGATAATGAGTATATCATGTCGCCAAAAGACTTGTGCACGATTGATTTTTTAGATCAGGTGGCTGACGCCGGAATTAAAGTTTTAAAAATTGAAGGTAGAGGCAGAGCACCAGAATATGTGGCAAAAGTTATTAAATCTTATCGTGATGCCATTGATAGTTTGGCTGAGGGTACCTATGATAAAAATAAAGTTATCGGTTGGATGCTCGAATTAGAAAAAGTTTATAACCGAGGTTTTTGGAATGGCTATTATTTAGGTCAAAAGCTTGGTGAGTGGAGCAAAGGATCAGGCTCACATGCAACACAGAAAAAAGTTTATGTTGGCAAAGGTGTTCACTTCTTCCCTAAGGCAAAAATTGGTGAGTTTAAATTAGAAGCCTTTGATCTTAAAATTGACGATACAATTTTAATTACAGGGCCAACCACTGGCGCTAAAGAGATGAAAATCACAGAAATGTATGTGAATGATGTAAAAGGTAATAAAGCACAACGAGGAGACACCATGACCATTCCTTTAGATTTTAGAATAAGACCAAGCGATAAATTATATAAAATTGTAGTGGTAGAAAAAGAGGTAGAAAGTATCTAGATCTTATTTATGTAGCCAAAAAGTTAAAACAGCAAATAATGTTACCACAAAAAAAATACCAAGGGCTACAATCCAAACATTTTTGTAATAATATTTATGTAGTTTTATATCTTTTCTGTAACTCCATATCATTAACCCAATAAAAACAATTGCAAAAACAGCTGCAAATATTAGCTGACCTTTACTAAATAAACTAGACATTTTACTTTATATTTATTGTTGCAAATTTAGATTAAATTTAGTACAATGAGTAAAAAAGCTATAGTTTTTGGAGCAACATCTGGTATTGGAAAAGAATTGGCAAAGCTTCTAGTTAATGATGGGTTTGTTGTTGCAATAACCGGAAGAAGAGAAGCAAAGTTAAAAGAAATACAAATTTCAAATCCAAAACAATATATAATTAAACAACAGGATGTAACAGATTTAGAAGCTTCCGAAAAGGTTTTTAATGAATTAATTCAAGAATTAGGAACAATTGATTTAATTATTTATAGCTCAGGTATAGCCGAACCAAATTATAAGTTAGAATGGTCAAAAGAACTGCCAACATTAGAGGTTAATGTGATTGGGGCAGTTAAAATTTACGGATTAGCTTATAATTTTTTTCAAAATCAAGGACATGGTCACCTTGTCGGAATTTCTTCAGTAGCAGGGTTAAGAGGTAATCGACATACTCCTGCATATTTTGCATCAAAAGCTTTTCAAAATAATTATTTAGAGTCTCTTTGGATGAAAGCAAAACGCAGTAAATCCGATATAAAAGTTACAGATATCGCACCTGGTTTTGTAAATACGAAAATGGCCTTGGGAGACACCTTTGGTTTATCGAGTTTAGATAAAGCTACCAAGCAAATTTATACCGCAATTAAACTTAAAAAGAAAAAAGCATATATCACAAAAAGATGGTGTATAATTGCATTTGTGCTAAAAAGAATATCAGCAAAACTAATCATGAAACTATCATAAAATATGAAAAACAAATTAAAAGCGGTAAAGAAATTCCATAAAGCATTTGGTTTGGGCGTAGCAGAGTCTCCTCATGCTAAATTAACTGAGCAAAAATTAAAACTTCGTTTTGATTTGATGACTGAAGAAAATGAAGAATATTTAGAAGCAGCTAAAAATGATGATTTGGTTGAGGTTGCTGATGCCTTAGGTGATATGTTGTATATTTTGTGCGGAACCATATTAGAGCATGGAATGCAATATAAAATTGAAGAAGTGTTTAATGAAATTCAACGAAGTAATATGAGTAAACTGGGTGCGAATGGCAAACCAATTTATAGAGAAGATGGTAAAGTTATGAAAGGTCCAAATTACTTTAAACCAAATATTTTAAAGATTTTAGAGCAGTAAAATTCCTATTTAAACTAGTGAAGGGATGACTTAAAATCATCCATTTAACAAAAAATAACTTTTTATTAAGAAATTTTTTATTTAAATTTTTTATTTTCGATTCATAAAAATTTGATTGTATGAAATTATCATTACTCACTTTTTTTAGCCTATTTTTTATAGTTACTTCTATTTTTTCTCAACAAAAAATTATTGAAGGGAAAGTTCAAAATTCTACAAATTT
>CAYPHN010000186.1:0-7086 GCA_964410265.1 uncultured Flavobacteriaceae bacterium
TTCCATCAAAATCCTCTTCAAGTTCTTTTCTAATGGTATATAATTGAATGCCAATTTGTTTGTTTTTTACTGTATTAAAAAAATTTGTTGGTTGAATAATTGTTACAGCAGCAGCCGCAGCAGCGGTATTTTTAATAAAACTTCTTCTGGTTGTCATAATGATTAGCTTTTAATATTATTAATATTGTTTGTTTTTAAATAGATATTGTTAAAATTAAAATCTAAATTATAACTCTTTTATAAATAAATCTTTCCATCTCACTTTAATACCTCCACCACTGTGAATTTGTAAGGCAACAACACCAACACCTTCGCCAATTTTATCATCAATAAAATCTGTCATTAATTCGCTATTTAACCAAACCATGGTTCTATTACCTTGTACTTTAATAATCATCTCATTCCATTCTCCTTCTTTTAGTACATCTTCTTTATCTTCAGGTATTTTATACAACCAACCCCTACCATAGGATTCATAAATGCCACCTGTATCGTGTCCTTTAGGTGCTACTTCTATTTGCCAACCACTTACCTTAGTACCAGTAATAGAAGACCTGATAAACACACCACTATTACCATCAGCTTCTTGTTTAAACTTTAATCTTAAAATAAAATCTTTATATTGTTTATTTGTACCTAAATAACCATATTCTTCATCTTTTCCACTTTCACAAATCAATTCGGAATTATCAACATACCATTTTTCTGTTCCATAAATTACCCAACCATCTAAATTTTCTCCATTAAATAAAGTATTTCCTTTATCAGTTAAATTTCTGATTTTTATATTTCTAAACATAGTCAATCCACCATGATCTTGTAATCCGATATGGCCTTTTTTAAAAATACCATATTTCGGATGGTCTTTCCATTTACTTTCGCTAACATTCTGTTTCCAGGAATCGGACCATAATTTATAAGACACTACTTTTACTCCATTTAACCAATGTTCTACCTGGTCATCTTTTACAATTATTCGCGATGTATTGAATTCATTTAAGGGTTTAACTTTTGCTCTAGTTGGGGCATTCATTGCGTAATTTGCACCACTATATTGACTATCTTCTAATTTATCCGGCCAGCCGGTATCATCTAATAATTGAAATTCGGGTGCCGAACTATAAATGGCCTTTCCTTCAATTTCATTTACATGATAAAAAACTCCACTATTACTTTTACTTGCAATTTTCCATTCAAAATAGAACTCAAAATCTTCATAAATTTCATTGGAAATTATATCTCCACCATGATCACTACCAACACCTGAGTTTTGAAGAATACCATCTATCACAATCCAGCCAGAAATAGATTCTTTTCCATAGTTTCTCCATCCATTAGTTGTTTTACCATCAAATAAAAGTTTCCAACCATCTTTTTTCTCCTTTTTTGTAAGTGTGTTTTGTGCATGAGTAAAATTACATGTAGCAATTATTAAAAAAAGTATAAGAAATTTTTTAGCCATTATAAATGTTTTAATTATTTAATTTAAATGACGAAAATAAACGTAATTAATTTAAAATCAAACTTTAATTCGTCTAAATTTAATTTAAAATAATTTTAAGATCTTACTTAAATATGGAAATTATTCTCTTTTGTATATTAAACTTGATTACATACCAATTGAAGACTATAAATATTATTATATTGATAATTAATTAAACCATTTATTACAAATTTGATATAATTAATTAATTCGTTAAACCAAATTGACAAGTTAAATTTAATTTCGTTAAAATAAATACAAAACACTTATTTAAATTTATAGGAATTTATATCAAAGGCAATGTATTTAGAGCATCTAATTCAATTTCTTTAAAGTATTTTGCCGTACCAACTTTCAATTCCATTGTGGCATCTTCGTCACAACAAATCATACCATGTTGATGTAACTGTAACATGGAGACTGTCCACATATGATTAACTCCTTCATCAACCACTTTCATTAAAGCTCTTGCTTTGTTGTAACCACTAATAATTATTACTAATTCCTTAGCATCCATAACGGTACCAACGCCAACAGTTAGTGCTGTTTTTGGTACTTTATTAATATCGTTTTCAAAAAATCTTGAATTTGCATTAATCGTATCTTGGGTTAAAGTTTTCAACCTTGTACGAGAAGAAAGTGAAGAACCGGGCTCATTAAATGCAATATGTCCGTCAGACCCTATTCCACCTAAAAACAACTCAATACCACCAACTTTCTTTATTTTATCTTCAAATAAACTACATTCTTTCTGAAGGTTTTTTGCGTTTCCGTTAAGAATATTTATATTTTCTTTCGGAATATCAATATGATCAAAAAAATTGGAATACATAAAATAATGATAACTCTCTGGATGATTCTCTGCGATACCAACATATTCATCCATATTAAAAGTAACCACATTTTTAAAAGTAACTTTACCAGCTTTATATAAAGTTATTAATTCCTTATAAACTCCTAGAGGAGATGATCCTGTAGGCAAACCTAAAACAAAAGGTTTTTTATCTGTTGCTTTGAAATTGTTGATTTTCCCGACCAAATAATAAGCCAACCACTTACTTAAGGTATGTTTGTCTTTATGAATTAGTAGTCTCATATTAAAATATTATTCATTTAAATTTACATATCATAAATTCAAATTATACTTTTAATAAAATATGCTTTTAAAAAGCTTGTCTTAATAATCTTACCCATCCGGATTATATCCATATTTAGTATATATTTGAATCAATGATATACATTTGTTTATTGGCCAGAATGAATTAGTATGCCAATATTTTTCAAATTTACAATATAAATTATAGGGCTATTTCATACTTTTTGGATTTAATACATGAAAATTTACCTCTATTTTAAATGATATTATTTTTATAGAAAGTTTTACATAAAAAAACCTGTCAATTATGACAGGCCTAAATTTGGTGTTTTACTATTTATTCCAATCCGAAAATTGGCTTATTGGTCATCCATTTTCCTCTTGTAAAATCAGGAAAAAATTGGGGTGAACCATTACTTGCAATGGAGGCTTCCGATAAAGGGCTTATTGCACTCCAAGCAGCAGCATCATATACATCAATTGGCGGCTGTACTTCATTCTTCACGCTTTCAATAAATTGTTTGATTGTAAAATAATCTATACCTCCGTGCCCTGAATTTTTGGCTTTTGTTTCTTCTTCTCTCCATAATTTATGATCGAATTTTTTAAAATACTTGTCATAATTTTCACCTGTTTCCCATTGATGTTGTACTGATTTCCCTTCTATATATATTCTTCTACCTTCATAATCACCACCCCAAACACCTTTGTTACCATGTAATTCAAATCCCCAAGAATAAGGTCTTGGCAAATTGGTATCGTGACTTATTACGATAGTTTCTCCATTAGCTGTTTTAATAGTCGAGGTGACAATATCACCTAATTTCCATTTTAATTTTGCATTGGGATGATCTTCACCTCCTTTAGGGTGATCGATAATATATTGATGTAAACCTGTTGATTTCGTTGCCACGGATGTGATAGATACAAATCTATTTCCCCTATTGATATCAAACCATGTTGCAACCGGACCCACACCATGCGTAGGATAAAGGTCTCCATTTCTTTTTAATGAATGCTCTGTTCTCCATCTTGCTTCTCCTTTGGCATTTTTTCCAAACTCAACTCCTGGATCGAACTTAATATGACGTAAATCATGTTTATAACCACAGGTTGCATGCACTATTTCACCAAACAATCCTTCACGAACCATTTTTAAAACGGCCATAGCTTCTCTGGCATAACAAACATTTTCTAAAATCATACACGGAACTCCTGTTTCTTCAGAAGTATTTACCAAATCCCAACATTCTTCAATGGTATTTGCTGCACTAACTTCAATCCCAGTATATTTCCCAGCTCTCATTGCTGCAACAGCCATTGGAGTATGCCAAAGCCAAGGAGAAGCAATGATAACTCCATCAATATCATCTCGTTCTAACATTTTTAAATAGGCATAATCATCACCAGTATAAACTTCAGCCCCTTTCCGGGAGTGCTCTCTTAATATTTTTTGGGACTTTGTAACTGCTTCTGGATCAACATCACAAAAGGCAGTTATTTCTACATCTTTATATTGACATACATTTTTTAAATGACCTCTCCCACGACCACCAACACCAATAAAAGCTATATTTAATTTTCCTTTTGGTTTTACTCGTGAGAATTGCATTTTGGTATTGGTAGAAATTATATTAGGTGCAAGTGCCATACCAGCACCAGCAACTGATATTTTTTTTATAAAATCTCTTCTTTTTAATTCCATTTTAAATCAATTAATTTCTATTCTTGTAAAAATAACAAATCAGAAGGGATAATCTGATTTTCTTTTCACTTTCCAATTGGTACCATGATAACTAACATAACCTGTAAAACTATTTACGTGACAAACCAGTTTTACCAAACTTGAAATAAAAATTTACTTTGTCAGAGTCTAGAACTTACTTACAGTAGTCAGCAAATTCTTATTGATTAAAAATTGTCCCAATCTATTTTTTTAATTTTTCCATTAATTTTCTTCTCAAAAGCATACCCATCCTGTTGCAATTCTCTTGAATCATTTTTCGTTCGTTGATATTGTACCACTAGTCGCATAGGTTTATTTAACACATGCACCTGAATAAAACCACTTTCACGACTGTTGGCTATAGCTCCTGTATTTAAAGCCAAAGCAACTTTTTTCTTTTTGTTCCCGGAGATTGTATATCTTTTATATACATGGGTTGTTGCACCTAAAAGCAAATCTGCTTTTTTGATTAGCTTTGATTTTCTTTTTTCTGAAAGTTGATCAAACCATGGCCCCGTATGTGCTAGAACTATTATAATATCTTTTTTTGTTTTTCTAATTCCTTTTAAAACATCCATTAAATATTTTCTGGAACTTTCATTAAAAGCAATTATTGGATCAGGTGGATTATCTGAAAAATGCAATTGAACAATATGTACTTTAATACCATTAATGGTTTCGATCGCATAATATTCATTTTTATTCTCTCTTATTTTTACATTTTTTCTATTAGGAAGATCTACATACTCTAAAATTGGATATCCTGCTCCCCAGTCGGATTGATCTTCTCCCCAATATTCATTTTCTCCATCTGCCACATTAGGATAAAAATGATTATGCCATAAACTATCTGTTTTGATTAAATCTAAAAAATAGTTCGTTCTATTGTCTTTTACATGATCTCCAAGCCCCAAAATAAATCGATCACCAGCCTCTCTTATCCATTTATCGGCTTTAAACATATGTTCATTTTCAAGTGAGGCTCCTTTGTTATCACTCATAATTGAGAAACTGAGCAAGGCCATTTTATCCAGCTTTTCAATATTCATTTGCGCAAACAACGATTTAACCATTAACAAAAGAAACAAGCTTACAAACTTTATTTTTATAGAACACATAAATTATTTAATTAATTGTATAAAAAAATTGAAACCAACTATCTCTGTGTCAGAGCTGTAGAAGTATTTCCTGCACGTCCGGTAGGCGGGTGTTAGCTTATACCCTAACAAGTTGGGCACATGCTTTTTACATAAATATCAAAAACCTAAATATTTTATTATCGCCCCATCTCCCATAATAGCATTGCTTGGTCTTGGATTTTCTTTGGTAAAAACTCTTAAATCGACTTCGGGTAATATTTTAACAAAATCTTCTTGTATGGTATTTACAACATTTACTTTACCTACGTCTAATTTTAAATGATAAGCCAAGAACATATAAGCAGCTGCTCGTTTATTATAACCGTAATCATGTTTTTCGGAAGGTAAATGTACATTTTCTACTTTGTGTTCGGCATTGTAAAGTGCATAAACACTTTGAATATAAGGGTATTCAATTCGCGGCGTATTTCTTGTCCAATCCTTACCATTTGAAATCAATAATAATGGTCTTGGGGCTGTAAGAGCTGCAATTTCAACATTATTGGTTTGATGATCTTTACTTTTATGAATTGGCATACCACTTTCACATACGCATCCACCAAAAAAATGTGCAGAGACCTGAACTACCGGAACAGATACCTTTATCCTGTCATCAATAGCAGTTAAAATAAATGTTTGTGTTCCTCCACCTGATGCACCTGTCATACCAATTCTGTTGGCATCAACATCCGGTCTTGACAACAAATATTCAAGCACTCTTTTACTGTTCCATGTTTGTAATAATAAGGCAATTGGCATTTTGTGTGTAACTTGCTTAGATTCGGCATAACCAATCATATCATATGAAAAAACAATTGCACCCATTCTAGCCAGAGTGGCACTTCTGGTTTGTACGTCTATTTTAAAACGTTTGTCTTTCATGTGCCCATGTGGAGAAAGAATTGCAGCATTTTTCTTTTTTGATTCTATAGGCCGATATATGTTTCCCGTGATAAAAAAACCTGGAAAACTTTCAATAGCAACATTTTCTATAATATAACCATCCATTTTTCTGGTATTTCTAATTATTGGATTGAAATTACCTTGAATATTAGGCATCTGATTTAGTTTCATTCCGGTAATGATGCCATTTTTAATCATTGCAGCTCTCTTTTCCCATGATGTTTTATCATTCCATTCACTTGCGAATTTTTTCATTTCTAAATTGGCCTCATCTTCTGTCCAGTATTTTCCTATACAGAGTAGATCATCTTGAGCAATTATTGGGCTGCTGAAATAAAGAAAGCCAAGTAGTATTAGTTTTTTCATAAGTTGCGTATTTTGTTAAATTTTTATTAATCAATTGAAAATCCCAAAAATCCTTTCTGTTATTTGTGGCCTGACAAACTTTTTTAAATGCGTGGGGTAACCCAATTTCCATAGTGATGCTACTATATATTATGTTTTCTTACCTAACATTTTTATGATACCATCCGTGGAAATTTCCACGACAGTGAATAAGGCGTCTTTATACGGGGCTATATATTGAATCCATCTAATTTCTTTGTCAATCTTTTTACCATAAGTGTTATGGTTATATTCTTTTTTTGTTGAACAACCGGCAAAAAATAAAAAGTTAAAAATAATTATCTGATAAACTTGTATTTAAATTAATTTTTAATCCGTAATTTAATCAACCCAT
>CAYPHN010000187.1:0-7025 GCA_964410265.1 uncultured Flavobacteriaceae bacterium
GGTAACAGCTATATTGATGAAATTGGCTATTTTTTCGGAATATGGTAATTTTATTTTTCCTTTGAAAAAACTTCGTTCAGAAACTTGAGTTAGTAAGTTATTTACCCCAAAAGCAATAAGTGCTATAGCAATAACACTTCCATAGGATATTAAAAAAACAATTCCAAAACCAATTAATAATGAGTTAATTACCCTACTTGCTTTATTTTTATTGAGCCTAATAGAAAATAAGGTCTGCGCTAAAGCTGGAATAAACATAATACCAATAAACAAAGCAGAAATCAATGCAAAAGTTTTGGTAAATGCCAGAGGTCTAAACAGTTTTCCTTCGGAAGCCTGCATTGCAAAAACAGGTAAGAAACTCACAACTGTGGTTGCAAGAGCCGTAATTATAGCGGATGCAACTTCAATTGTTGCAACATATATTACTTCGACTAATTTTTTCCCTCTTACACCTTCGTTTTCAGGCATTTCTAAATGCCTTACAATATTTTCTGTAAATACGATGCCTACATCAATCATAACTCCAATAGCAATAGCTATTCCCGAAAGGGCAACGATATTGGCATCAACATTAAAATATTTCATCAATATAAAGGTCATCAAAACCCCAACAGGTAATATACTGGAAATTAATATCGATGCTCTTAGGTTCATTACCAAAACGATAACTACCAAGATACTTATCAAAATTTCATGTGAAAGCGATGATTCAAGCGTACCCAAGGTTTCATGGATTAAACCTGAACGATCATAAAAAGGTACAATGGTAACTTTAGAAACGGTTCCGTCTTCCAGAACCTTAGAAGGTAATCCAGGCGCTACCTCTGCTATTTTATCTTTAAGGTTGTGAATAACTTCTTGCGGGTTCGCACCATAACGGGCAACTACAACACCACCAACAGCTTCTACACCCATTTTATCCAAACCTCCTCTTCTTCCGGCAGGGCCAAACTGAATTTTAGCAACGTCTTTTAAACGTATGGGGACATTATCTCTAACTGTTACAACACTTTCTTCAAGGTCACTTAAATTTTTTATATAGCCCAAGCCTCGAACCAAATACTCTACTTTATTAAATTCTAGTGTTCGTGCTCCAATATCTAAATTACTGTTTTGAACAGCCTTCATGATCATGCTAACATCAACATTACTCGCTTTCATGGCATCAGGGTCAATATCGATCTGATACTCTTTTAAAAAGCCACCTATAGATGCAACTTCAGAAACACCGCTAGCCGCAGTTAAATAATAACGTACATAAAAATCTTGAATGGTTCTTAATTCTTGTGGATCCCATCCACCAGTAGGTTTTCCTGTTTTTGGATCTCTTCCTTCTAGTGTGTACCAATAAACCTGCCCTAACGCAGTAGCATCGGGTCCTAAGGCTGGTTTTACTTCATTGGGCACTGTTCCGGGTGGCAAGGAATTTAATTTTTCCAAAATACGGGTTCTACTCCAATAAAAATCTACACCATCTTCAAAGATAATATAGATACTTGATAAACCAAAAATTGAATTACTTCGAATTGTTTTTACATTTGGAATACCAAGTAATGCGGTAGTTAAAGGATAGGTAATTTGGTCTTCAATATCTTGAGGTGATTGACCCATCCATTCCGTAAAAACTATTTGCTGATTTTCACCAATATCAGGAATGGCATCAACAGGAACAGGATTTCTTTCCATCCAAGGGATTTCCCAACTAAATGGTGCAGTTACTATTCCTCCTATTATAAAGGATGCAAGTAATATAAATGTTATTAACTTATTTTCAAGAAAATAACGAATGGTTTTGTTTAACATTGTAATATTTTATTTGATTAAATATAATTTTTAAAAGAATATTCATTATCTCAAAAAATACAAATCCTAGTGATATTTTATAATCAACAACTACTTGTAAATTTAAGAATAAAAATTATAATTAATCAAATAAGGAATGTTTGATGAAGAACCTGATAGTTCCTATCAATAATTAAAGGGGAAGTATCTACAAATGAAACAAAGTTATCTTTTGCTTCGAATAGATTTAAATAAGTATAGTTAAAAGCTACAATAAATTTTACTTGGTTTATTTCTAATTTATCAATAGCCTGTTGTTCATTTTTATTGCCTGGAATCAAATTCGTTTTTTCTACACAGCAGTTATCTTCAACACTTTCTTGATCATCTTCCATATTATCTTTTGTGTGCATATCACAAGAATTTGATTTTGCAATAAAAGAAACATCCATGACTTTATCTTGGCAAATATGTTTTTCAATCGTAAAAGACAACGAAGTAAATAACACGACCACTGCAATTATAATCGCTAATATTTTATGTAGTACTTGTAACATCTATGCAAATGTAATATTAAAAATGCCTATTATAATAATTAAATGTTAAAATAATTATAATATTTTAAGAGCATGAATTTAAACCAGTTATTATACCTAGTTTAAATTATCTATAACTCTTTTTAACTTTTGTTGCACTTCAATGGCTATATCGCCTAATACATCATTTTGAACTGCACCCATAGAAGCAATTGGATCGACAGCTGAGACTTCAATAATGCCTTTTTCTTTTTCATCTATAATCACATTACAAGGCAACATTAAACCAATTTTCTCTTCCGCCAATAGCGCTTTGTGAGCAAAATGAGGATTGCAAGCACCTAAAATTTCGTATCGTCTAAAATTAATGTCTATTTTTTTCTTCAAAGTTTCTTTAATATCTATTTGTGTTAAAACTCCAAAGCCTTCTTTTTTTAACGCTACCGTTACTTTTTCTTTCGCATCCTCAAAAGATGTATTTCTAAGCGTTTTACTATAATAATAATTCATAACTATGTGTTTAAAATTGTATGTGCAAATATCTATTCATATTTATTTTATTACTTGCATTATTTTGATATAATTCTATAAAATTTAGATTATAAATTTAATTATTGATCTTATAATTTACATTAATAATTACCTCATCAGACATTACCCAACTTTTACCCCCTACTTTATAATCTCTTCTGTTTAAATTAAAGTCTGCTTTTATAATTTGATATTCTCCATTTTTAACTATTTCAAAAGGAATGTCAACCAATTTTTCGGTATTTTTAATTTTTAATTTTCCTGATAATACATATTTATCTCCCTCTTTAATTTTTTCAATTTTAGTTGAAGTAAAAGTGATTTCAGGAAATTTATCCACATCAAAATATTTCGATTTCAACAAATCTTTATCTCTCTTCTTATTGTCAGTATCTAAAGACCTAACGTTAATTTTTGCATGGATATAACTATTCGTTAAATCTTCTAAATTAAATTCACTTTCAATGGCAACTTCTGTAAATTTTCCATTTACAAAAATACCCATATTTTTAACTTTGAAAGTGACTTTTGTTTCAGACTCAGACTGATTTATGTGTTCTGGTGAATAAGTAAACAAATTCAAAAAAAACAATATAGAAATAAGCGTTTTCATAATTTTATGATTTTAAAAATTTAATTTATGTTCAAATAACGGATATGAAAGGTACAAAAATTTGATAATTATTAATCTAATTTTCTTATCAAAAAAAAACTACTCAAAAATTTCACTTTCAGAGTAGCTAAAATATTATTTTAAGTTTTATAACTTAAAAACCTAATTAAATTTTAATTTATCCATCAGTTGGTGTTAAAGAACAATTTACTGTATTTACTTGTCCAGGACTCATTTGCACATTGTTGTCCCATTCAACATCCATTTGTCTGTATCCTTCTAATTCAACATCAACGGTATAAGAACCTTGAGGGATACCTATAAATTTATATTCACCATTTTGGTTTGTATGGGTTGTTGTATAAACTTTACCATTTTGCATTAAATAAACGGTAGCATCAGCTAAACCAGTATTACCATTTTGCACAGTTCCCTGAACAGTACCTGCTTCTGACATTTGAACAAAACGCATCATTGGTGTAAATGAATATCCAGAAATATGCATCATCATCCCTCCAGATTCATGATCTTGATAATTTACACCCTCTAAATCAAAAGATTGGTTGATATCTATATCTAACAAAAAAGTTTCCATCATTCCATTTTCAACAGTAAAATAAGGATCCATAGGAATATCAATACTTCCGCTATCATCATTTCTCATCATTCCACCTTGCATCATTCCGCCCCAATTATTATTTCCACTATGATCGTTATAATCCATATCATTATTAAAGGTACTGCCGTTTTTAAGTTTCATGTTTGTCGAAGACATATATAATTTTATCATATCATAATCTCCTACTGGTATATCTGATTGTGCCAATGTTTCTGTAACTCCGTTTATTAAGTTCATCATATTGGTAGTAAATGGCTTATCAGATAATGTGACATATTCATCCTTTTTGTTGGTATTAACTCTGTGCATTTCAATTTTTTCAATGGTTACATTTACTTCCATAACTTGGCTGTAATTCATTGGTGCATCTGTGATTTCTATAGAAAATCTACCGTGATCTCCATTAAAATTATTATTATCATCTACACAGCTAACTGTAAATAGCCCAGCTAATATTATTGTTAAACTGACTACTAAATATTTTACTTTTTTCATTTTTTTAATAATTTATTAATCTGTATTATTTTTTACTCTCTTTATCCTTTAATTATCCATATTTTATGCACTGTTTTCATATTTATTTTTTTTATAAATATTATCAAGCAAATGCTTTATTTAAAATATTGATTCTTGATACGAATTTTAAATACGGAAATTTAAAATTATTGATTTATCAAATCAGGAAGACCTCGTTTATGACATTAATATCCTTTGTAATTAAAGGTGTGGAATAAGTAGCATATTGACCTGCTAATTTTTGTTTATTATATGGTACTATATTAATTGGAACGTACAAAAAATTAAAGGAAACTATTTTTTCAATTTTAATTTGTGTTATCTTTTCTTTTTTTATTACTGTACCATTTACTAATATTGAGTCATCTTCACAACAGTTCTCACCATTTATGGAACAGGTATTTTTAATTTCTAAACAACATGAATTGGCAGAATGAGAAAAGGTTTTGTTTGATTTATATCCATTACTTTCAAAACCTTTAAAACTTATAGAACAAATGTCGTCACCACATTTATGTTTTTCTATCATGAACGTAGTAGTAGAGAATAACACAAGTGGCACTAAAAAAGCAACAACTAATTTACATACACATTTTTTCATAAATCTACCTAAGAGCTAAGACTTAATTTATGACAAAGTTAAATATGCTTTATTTTATAAATAATGATTTTTGTCATGTATAGAAAGAACATTTTTGTATCTACCAAGCTACTAACTAACTGTTTATCTATTTTTTATGTGAAAATATACCAATATTACTTAATATTTTTAAATAATAATATTCATTATTTATGGTCGTCTAAATTGATAGATTCATAGCTTCTATAAGTTCAGTTTATTTGATAGACCTTCTCAAAACAACAAATATTTCAATATTTTTTAAAATTAAATAAATCTAAGTAGTGTCTAAAACACTATTAAAATTTCATTTTTTGGATCCTAACAGCATTTAAGATTGCCAATAAGGCTACACCTACATCCGCAATTACGGCTTCCCATAATGTCGCCATACCCATCGCACCTAGAAATAAAACCAATATTTTAACTCCCAAAGCCAAATAAATATTTTGCCAAATTATTTTATTGGTTGCATTACCTATATGAATTGCAGTTGCAATTTTTGAAGGTTGATCTGTTTGAATGATTACATCAGCAGTTTCAATAGCCGCATCGCTACCTAAACCACCCATCGCCATTCCAACATCAGACAAAGTAATTACAGGAGCATCATTGATTCCGTCGCCAATAAAAGCAATGGTTTTCCCTTGTTCTTTTAATTTTTCTACTTCCTTGATCTTATCTTCTGGTAATAAACCACCCTTAGCCATTTCTATACCCAATTCTGTTGCAATTTTGTCAACCACTGATTGTTTATCCCCCGACAGCATCACTACACTTGTAATTTTACCAATCTTATGTAACTCGCTTATTGCCTCTTTAGCATCTTCTTTAATTGTATCAGCAATACTTATATAACCCGCATATTTTTGATCAATTGCAATAATTACAATGGTTTCTGTATTTAATTTTAAATCTTCATCAAAAGGGATATTAAATTTTTCTAATAATTTAATATTGCCTGCAAGTACTTCATGATCACCTACTTTACCATTCATTCCATGCCCAGAGATTTCTTCTACATTACTAGCTTTTAATAAAGTATTTTCAATTTGAGCGTAATTAACAATTGCTTCTGCAATAGGATGTGTAGAGTTGTTTTCTAAAACAGCTACCAATTCGACCAATAACTTCTCTTCTAAATCATTAGCAAAAACTTCTTGTACTTCAAAAACACCTTTAGTTAACGTTCCTGTCTTATCCATAACTACGGTATCTACTTTGGTCATTAGATCTAAGAAATTTGACCCTTTAAACAAAATCCCATTTCTTGAACCTGCGCCTATACCTCCAAAGTACCCTAATGGAATTGAAATAACCAATGCACAAGGACAAGAAATAACCAAAAAGATTAAGCCTCTTTGCAACCATGTTTGAAATTCATATGCTTCACCTAAAAAAAAGTAAGGTATAATTAGCAAAGCTATAGCTAACCAAAATACAATTGGTGTATATATTTTTGCTAATCGACTAATTAAAAGTTGTGTTTTAGCTTTTTTACCAACAGCTTCTTGTACAAGTTTTAATATCTTTGAAAGCTTGGTGTCTTCAAATTTACTTGTCACTTTAATCTCAATTAATTTATTGAGGTTTACCATCCCCGCCAGTACGGTTTCTCCTTTTACAACTGTATCCGGAGCAGATTCACCGGTTAAAGCTGCCGTATTTAAAGTGGCAAAATCTGATACCAATGCACCATCTAAAGCTATTTTTTCACCAGGTTTGGTTTGAATAATTTGTCCAATTTCAATTTCGCTCGGATGCTTGACGATAATTTTATTATTAAATACTAGAAGACCAACAATT
>CAYPHN010000188.1:0-6978 GCA_964410265.1 uncultured Flavobacteriaceae bacterium
TTTAATCGCAACAGCAACAGCACCACCGCTACTCATTCCTGCAAAAATGCCCTCTTCTTTTGCTAATCTTTTCGTCATACTTCTCGCTTCGTCTTCACTTACTTCAATTACTGTGTCCACTTTTTTTGCATTGAAGATCTTGGGTAAATATTCTTTTGGCCATTTTCTAATCCCAGGTATTTTCGAATCATCTGTCGGTTGTGCCCCAATAATTTGAATATTTTTATTTTTTTCTTTAAGAAAAGTAGAAACCCCCATAATAGTACCAGTGGTACCCATTGCCGAAACAAAATGTGTTATTTCTTTATTTGTATCTCGCCATATTTCTGGTCCTGTAGTTTTATAATGCGATTTCCAATTGTCTTCATTGGCAAATTGATCGAGCATAAAAAAATTTTCATTCTTCACTTTTTGCTCAGCATAATCTCTAGATCCTTCAATTCCCTTGTCGGCTGGTGTAAGTGTTACTTTAGCACCATAAGCCTCCATGGTTTGTACTCTTTCTTTGGTAGAGTTTTCGGGCATTACCAATTCTATATCCAAGTCAAATAAACCAGCTATCATAGCAAGAGCTATTCCGGTATTACCACTAGTAGCCTCAATAAGTTTTGTTTTTTTACTTATTTCATTTCTCTCTAATGCAGACTTTATCATATTATAAGCCGGTCTATCTTTTACACTACCACCAGGGTTATTACCTTCAAGTTTAAAAAGTAAAGTTATATTTGGGTTTGTTATTAATTTTTTAGCAATTACCAAAGGTGTATTTCCAATACAATTTAATATGTTTTGAGATTTCATTTGTTGTAAAATTCTGTATTTGAGTTGGGTAAATTGGTGTTTTGATAAACTTTTTTTATTTTTAATTTGGTTTCTGGCTTGTGATAAACTGTAGAATTTGGTGGTACAGATTCGGTTAGCCAAACGTTTCCACCAATGGTACAATTTTCACCAATAATTGTATCGCCTCCTAAAATGGTAGCACCAGAATAAATGGTGACATTTTTTTCGACAGTGGGATGTCTTTTAGTATTTTTCATTTCTTTAGAAACCTGTAAGGATCCTAAAGTAACACCCTGGTATATCTTGACATTATTCTTGATTATGGTAGTTTCACCAATAACAACACCAGTACCATGGTCAATAAAAAACGGAGAACCAATTGTTGCTCCGGGATGAATATCAATTCCGGTTAACCGATGTGCATATTCACTCATCATTCTGTGTATAAGAGGCATTTCTTGCTGGTTGAATTCGTGACTTAATCTATAAACAGCAATTGCAAAAAATCCAGGATAAGCTAAAATAACTTCCTCCATACTATTTGAGGCAGGATCGTGTTCATATAGGCAAGCAGCATCGTAATTTAATAGTTTTAAAATTTCAGGTAAACGAATTAAAAACTTATTCCAAACTATTTCATAATCAAAATTTTTCATTGTACAGGCGATATCCGTAATTTCTTGAAAAGATTTGGTTAAATGACCAATGTTTTCCTTCATCGATATATTCGTATCAAAAAGCGTATAAAAAAGGTCATTGGTAAAAGATTCGGTCTTTGATTTTAAGCTAAAATCTAATTTAAATATTTGTTTATTTTTTCGAATACTGTTAATAATATAATCTAAATGCATAATCTAATTGATTCTAAAACGTTAATAAATGTTTTTAGGTAGGAAACAGGTTATAAATTGCTTTTAGCAATAACAACAGATATAAGAAAAATAGAATTTCTTAAAACGGTAGACTTGATATTTTGATTGAATCAAATTCATGATGTACAAAGTTAATATATTATTTGATCAAACAGACGAAAAATAAAAATACAAATTACAAACTAGGTAAGAATAAATTTTTTTAAATTTGTTTTTCTCCTATATGGATTTATAAACTTCCTTAAAAGGAATTCTAAATCGTTCACCAAAAACACCTTCAGGGATTCTAATTCCACAAGAAACAACCATATTTATTTCGGCACCAAAAGGCAGATTTAATAGTTTTTTAATGCGAAGTGTATCCGTACCTTCCATGGGACAAGTATCATACCCTACGGCATCCATGGCTAACATAAAGGTCTGTGCGGCCAAGGCAGTACTTTTATGCGCAACGATGCGCATATCACTTTTTCTTCCCTGGCGGTAAATGGGTCTAAACAAGCCAATAAGCCAGTAAATAATGTATTTTAACCACCCAAAAATTCCAAGAAAATCAAAATATGTAATTGGTATAAGCTTAGTATAGTATGTTTTTGCAAACTTTTCTCTTCGGTTGTAATCTTTAGGGTCTTTACCACCTGCAACTTTGTTGATATGCTTTAAATTTGCTTTGGCTCTACTTCTCCAAAGGTCTTTTCTCACAACAAAAACAACCAATTGTTGTGCTGTTTTCGAAGCACTTTGGTCAAAACAATATTTAGATAATTTTTTTAATTTATCAGGTGAAATTACATGGTGGAACTCCCACAATTGCATATTGCTACTATTAGGTGCCAGTGTAGCCTGTTCGATACACTGTTTTACAATATTGGTATCAATAGGTTTGTTAGGGTCGTATTTTCTTATAGACCTTCTGTGGTTTACAACTTTCTCGAAGGTTTTATTATCTTGCAACATAAAGTATTATTTTAATTAAGAAAAGTATTTTAGAAAAAATTTAATTGTTTTTATCTTACCCTTATAAGGGGCGTATCTTACAGGTATGTCTAACCAGTTAAATCTTTTAGTTACACCTTTGAAATGTGTAAAAGTATCAAAAGAAGCTTTACCATGATATGCTCCTATACCACTATGCCCTACGCCTCCAAAGGGTAAGCGATGATTGGCAAAATGAACAATGGTATCATTAATAACACCACCTCCAAAAGAATATTTAGTGATCATATTTTTTGCGAAGGCATTATTTTTTGTAAAAACATAAAAAGATAAGGGTTTTTCAAAGTGTGAAATTATGGTATCAATTTCTTCAATAGAAGTATAGTTTAGAATTGGCATTATGGGTCCAAAAATTTCATCCTTCATTACGTCGCTATCCAAATCAGAATTATTTAGTAAGGTAGGAGCAACATACAAATCTTCTTCCATGGTTTCCCCTCCAAATAAGATATCTTCATCAGAGAGCATCAATTGCAAACGCTTAAAGTTTTTTGAGTTAATTATTCGAGGGTAATCATTAGATTTTTGAGGATCTATACCATACGCATTTTCAACTTCTTTCTTAAAATGTTCTACGAATTGTTCTTTTACACTTTCGTGGATTAAAATATAATCCGGAGCAATACAGGTTTGTCCGCAATTTAAAAATTTACCCCAAACAAGTCTTTTAGCAGCTAGTTTAATATTGGCGCTTTTATCAATAATACAAGGGCTTTTACCACCTAGTTCTAAGGTGGTTGGCGTAAGGTTGTTGGCTGCTGCCTTGGCAACTATTTTACCAACCTGTACACTTCCTGTAAAGAATATATAATCCCAACGTTGTTCTAAAAGTTCTTGAGCGACCTTAACACCTCCTTCAACAACCTTAACATGATCTTCATTAAAAACTGTTGCGATTAGGTTTGCAATTACTTTACTTGTATGCGGTGTGAGTTCCGATGGTTTTAAAACAATTGTATTGCCACCAGCTATGGCTCCAATTAAAGGTGCAATAGCCAATTGAAATGGGAAGTTCCATGGTGCAATAATCAAAATGCTTCCAAAAGGTTCTTTGTAAATTTTACTCCAAGAAGGAAAATTCAATAGGCTAGGTAAAACCGTTTTAGGTTTGGTCCAGGAATTTATATTTTTAATAATTAGGTCTAGTTCGGCAAGTACAATACCAATTTCAGTAGCATAACTTTCAAAGGCTGATTTTTTAAAATCTTTGTAAAGTGCCTCGGTAATTACCGCTTCATTTCTTAGAATTTCCTGTTTTAAATTTTGCAAAGATTTTTTTCTAAATGCAATATTTTTGGTTTGTTGGTTTTTGAAGAAAACTTTATGTTGGAGAATTATTTTAGGTATATCCATAGTGCGTCAAATCGAGATCTTAAATAAATAAAATACAAGAAGCATTTCATTTAAATTTCTCTTGCATCAAAGATATACATTTGTTGTAAATATACAATTTTATATAATGGTAGATTGACCTAATGAGATGTTCTCAGTTGGGTGCATCACATTTTTTTTATCTATAATATATTCTGAAATAAATTCACCTACATCTGTGGTACGAGCGAATTTTTTTGTTGTATTCAAATCAGGAGTAGTAATATTATATTCTATAGATTGATCAACAGCGCTTCTAATCGCATCGGCTTCTTCATGTAAATTAAAATGTTCTAACAACATAGCAGCAGATAATATAATGGCAAGTGGATTTGCAATATTCTTTCCTGCATATTGCGGATAAGAACTGTGTACTGGTTCAAATAAAACAGCATTATCTCCAATAGAAGCAGAAGCTGATAGGCCTATAGATCCTGAAATAACACTAGCCTCATCGGATAAAATATCTCCAAATAAATTTTCTGTTAAGATAACATCGAATTTACGTGGATTTATAATAAGTTGCATGGCTGCATTATCTATATGCAAAAAGAACAAACTTACTTCTGGGTATTCTTCTGCAATTTTTTTTACTCTTTTTCTCCATAAACGAGAGGTTTCCAAAACGTTGGATTTATCTACCAAAGTCAATTTTTTGCGTCGAGACTTTGCGGCTTTAAACGCCAAATGAGCTACTCTGTCAATTTCTTTTGCATGGTAATAACATGTGTCATACGCATAACTGCCATCATCCGCAGCTTTTTTATCGCCATAATAAATCCCACTACTCAATTCTCTATAAATAATAAAATCTGTATTTTTTATTACCTTTTCTTTGATAGGTGATTTATGAATTAGAGGTAGGTAAGTAGCTATAGGTCTGATATCTACATATAAGCCTAGACTTTGCCTCAGTCTTAACAACCCTTGTTCGGGGCGGTTTACGATTTCTAAATCATCATATTTTGGATCACCAACGGTGCCGAACAAAATGGCGTCTGCATTTTTACATATTTGTAAAGTTTCATCTGGTAAAGGGTTGCCCATTTTGTCAATGGCAGCAGCTCCAACCAATGCATTTGTGAATTTAAAATTATGTTGATATTTCTGAGCAACAGCACTTAAAACCTTAACAGCTTGCGTTGTAATTTCTGGCCCTATGCCATCACCTGGTAATACTGCTATGTTTAAATTCATTAGAGATAATTTTAAGATGCTACCTTATCGGTTAATATTTTACAAAATTCGATAATTTTATGGATATCTTTATCAATAATTTCTTTTTTCTTATCTGCAAATTTTAAAAATTCAGGATAAACCACGTCTAATTGTATTTTTGTCAATGCATATCCCAAGTTTTTAGCTCTGTAAGCCAAGGCAGCTCTTCCACTTCTAGCGGTTAATACAATAGAGGATTCGTTTACACCAACATCTTCGGGGTTCATTATTTCGTATGTTCCTCGGTTTTTAATTACTCCATCTTGATGAATACCCGAGCTATGTGCAAAGGCATTTTCACCAATTACTGCTTTGTTAGGTTGTACCACTAATCCCATATTGTGCTTAACCAATTGGCTAGTGCTATATAACATTTTAGTATTGATATTGGTATCCAAATTTAAATATGGATGCTGTTTTAAGATCATCACAACTTCTTCTAAAGCAGTGTTACCTGCTCTTTCACCAATACCGTTTATGGTACATTCAATTTGGCGAGCACCGTTTTGTACACCGGCAATAGAATTTGCAGTTGCCAAACCAAGATCATTGTGACAATGGCATGAAAGAATTACGTTTTCAATGCCTTTTACATTTTCTCTTAAATATTTCATTTTGGCACCGTATTCTTCAGGCAAACAATAACCTGTAGTATCTGGTATGTTTAATACGGTTGCACCGGATTTTATTACTTCTTCGCAAATTCGCGCCAAGTATTCATTATCGGTTCTTCCTGCATCTTCAGCGTAAAATTCAACATCTTCAACATAAGTTTTGGCATACTTAACAGCATCTTTAGCTCTTTCAATGATTCTTTCGGGAGTGGAGTTGAATTTGTACTTTATATGAGATTCAGAGGTGCCTATACCAGTATGAATTCTAGGTTTTATCGCATGTTTTAAAGCTTGAGCAGCTGCATCAATATCTTTTGTATTTGCTCTAGTCAGTCCACAAACAGTTGCATGTTTAACTATTTTTGAAATTTCTACTACCGATTTGAAATCACCCGGACTGGAGATAGGAAATCCAGCTTCTATTATGTCAACACCTAATTCATCTAAGCGTTCCGCTATAATAATTTTTTGCTCCGTATTCAACTTACAGCCAGGGACTTGTTCACCATCTCTTAAGGTGGTGTCAAATATTTGGACTTGATTTTTGCTCATTATTAAATAATTTTTATCACTTTTGAATATTCAAAAATAACTTGATTGCAATTGATTATATATTTCAATTTTATTTGAATACTATATTCAAGTTGTTAAAAGTGTTATAAATACAAGATAAACAGTTAGTTAAAGATATATTTTTACGATGGCTATAGAAAAAAATGATACACTTTTTTTATTGGTAAAATCCTTGACAAAGTCTGAAAAAAGACAATTTAAATTGTATGCTGGCAGATTGGGTGATAATTCAGAGAAAAACTTTATGGCATTGTTTTCCTTATTGGATAAAATGGAGGGTTTTGATGAAAAAGTCATTTTGGAAAAAACAAATATCAAAAAACAACAATTGTCTAATTCAAAAGCCCATTTGTATAGACAGATTTTGGTTAGTTTAAAGTTAAATCCGTTTCATCAAAATATTAAAACTCAAATTAGAGAGCAGCTTGATTTCGCTACAATTTTATACAACAAAGGCTTGCATAAGCAAAGTTTAAAAGTATTGGATAAAGTTAAACATACGGCACTAAATAGCGACGAAAACAATCTAGCTTATGAAATAGTTGAAATGG